>DATGHN010000046.1:0-5657 GCA_035308005.1 Solirubrobacteraceae bacterium | reverse complement strand
TCGCCCTGGAGGCCAAGCCGAACGAGCCGCGCGGTCACCTCTACCTTCCAACCACCGGCCACATGCTCCATTTCATCGAAACGCTGTCTGACTCGGAGATGGTCGGCGTCAACCCCGAGGTCGCGCACGAGGCGATGGCGGGGCTGTCGTTCTCGGCCGCGGTCGGGCAGGCGCTGTGGGCGGGCAAGCTCTTCCACGTCGACCTCAACTCGCAGAACGGCCCGCGCTTTGATCAGGACTTCCGCTTCGGCGCCGAGGATCTCAAGGAAGCCTTCCTCACGGTGCGCCTGCTCGAGCGAGCCGGCTACAGCGGTCCGCGCCACTTCGACGCCCGCGCCTATCGAAGCGAGGACGACTCGGACGTCTACGCGGCCTTTGCAGGCGGCTGCATCCGCAACTACAAGATCCTCGCCGCCAAGGCCGCGGCGTTCGACGCAAACCCCGCCGTCGCGGCGGCGCTCGAGGCAGCCGGAGCCGGCCAGCTAGCGGAGCCCTCGCCGGCGTTTTCCGCCGACGCGCTCGAGGCGATCCGCGCCGAAGACTTCGCGGCGCTCATCTCAAGCGGTGAGGGTCGCCATCTCGAGGCGGTCGACCAGCTGCTCGTCGAGGCCCTACTGGGCGTCTGAGCGAAGCGCGCGAAGCGCCGGGTAGAGCGCCGTGAACGACGGCCGAAGCTCGGCGTAGCGCGCCACAAGCGCCGCGTCTGGGTTGGTGGTCGAGGTCGTGCGCACGCACGCCTCGACGGCCTCCGCGGGCGAGGCGAAGACGCCGCCGGCAACGCCGCCGAGCAGCGCGGCGCCGTAGGCGGCGCCGGCGTCGACGGCCGTGCGCCCGAGCGGTGTCTCGAGAACCGCGGCAAGGATCTCGAGCCAGAGCTCCCCGCGCGAGCCCCCGCCCGAGACGCGGGCTGAGCGTGGCGGCGCGCCGAACAACTCCAGGCAGTCGCGAAGCCCGAACGCGACCCCCTCGAGCACGGCGCGCACGAGCGCCCCGCGATCGTGGCGCAGGCTCAGCCCGGTGAAGGCGGCGCGCGCCAGCGGATCGGCGTAGGGCGTGCGCTCCCCCGCCAGGTAGGGCGCGAACAGGAGCCCCTCGACACCGGGCTCCCAGCGCGCCGCCTCCGCAACGAGCTCCTCGAACGGCGCCGCGCCGGTCACCTCGTGAAGCCACTGAAGCGACCCGGCCGCGGACAGCATCACGCCCATCAGATGCCAGACGCCGGGGACGGCGTGGCAGAAGGCGTGGAGCGATCCGTCAGTCGTGGTGGTGTAGCGCTCGCGCGCGGCGAATACGACACCGCTCGTCCCGAGCACCACCGACGCCGGCCCCTCTGAGCCGAGCACCCCGACCCCGAGTGCCCCGGCCGCCTGGTCCCCGCCGCCCGCGGCCACGGGCACGCCCGATTTCGTGCGCCCGCTCAGCGCCGGCGACTCGAGCGCGGCGGGAAGCCATGCCTGGTCGACTGCGAGCGCGTCCGCGAGCTCGCCGCTCCAGGCGCGCTGCGCCACAGCGAAGAGCAGCGTGCCGGACGCATCGCTCACGTCGGTGGCGTGTTCGCCCGTCAGCCGCAGCCGCACGTAGTCCTTCGGCAGGAGCACGTGGCGGATGCGCGCGTGAAGCTCGGGCTCGTGCTCGGCCATCCAGAGCAGCTTCGGAGCGGTGAAGCCCGCGAGCGCGCGATTGCCCGACAGCTCGAGCAGTCGCGGCAGACCGACCGTCGCTTCGATCCAGTCGCACTGCTCCTGCGAGCGGCCGTCGTTCCAGAGAATCGCCGGTCGCAGCGGCCTGTCGTCCTCGCCGAGCGCGACGAGCCCGTGCATCTGCCCGCTCAGCCCGATGCCGTCGGCGCGGTCGGCGTCGAGCTCGGCAAGGACGGACTGCGCGGCCTGCCACCACAGCTCGGGATCCTGCTCGGCCCAACCGGGCCGTGGCGTCTCGAAGGGGTATGCGCGCTCGGCCTGCGCGAGGAGGCTGCCGTGCTCGTCGATCGCGAGCCCCTTGAGCGAGGAGGTGCCGACGTCGAGTCCGATCAGCCGGGCCATGATCGCGGCGAGTCTATCCCCGCCCACTCGCTAGGCTGCGCTCGCGAAATGACCGAGACGACGGCAGCGGTGGTGGTGGGCGTTGACTACGGAACCCTTTCGGGACGCGCCGTCGTCGTTCGCGCGACCGACGGCGAGGAGCTCGGCTCGGCCGAAACCGCCTACCCGCACGCGGTGATGAGCGAGACGCTGGCCGCTACGGGCGCGCCGCTGCCACCCAATTGGGCGCTGCAGGATGCCGACGACTACATCGAGGTTCTGCGCGACGCGGTGCCCGCCGCGGTGGCCGCCGCGGGCGTCGATCCGGCGTCGGTCGTGGGGATCGCGACCGACTTCACG
Organism: Solirubrobacteraceae bacterium; assembly: GCA_035308005.1. Lineage (GTDB taxonomy): Bacteria > Actinomycetota > Thermoleophilia > Solirubrobacterales > Solirubrobacteraceae > Palsa-513. The sequence continues at coordinate 3,276 of DATGHN010000046.1, read as the reverse complement.
GCCTGCACGATGGTGCCGGTGCTCGCCGACGGGACGCCGCTCTCGCGGGTCGATCGCTGGCGCGAGCGGCCCCACGCCTGGGTCAAGCTCTGGAAGCATCACGCGGCACAGGGCCAGGCCGACCGCATCAACGAGCTCGCCGCCGCTCGCGGCGAGCCCTGGCTCGCCCGCTACGGCGGGCGGATCTCGTCGGAGTGGGAATTCGCGAAGGCGCTGCAGGTGCTCGAGGAGGACGCCGAGCTCTACGCCGCGATGGACCGCTTCGTCGAGGCCGCGGACTGGATCGTCTGGCAGCTCTGCGGCACCGAGCTGCGCAACGCCTGCACCGCCGGCTACAAGGGGATCCTCCAGGACGGCGCCTACCCGAGCGAGGAGTACCTCGCGCAGCTGCACCCCGGCTTCGCCGACTTCCCGGCGCAGAAGCTGAGCCCACAGATCGCGCAGCTCGGCGCGCGCGCCGGATCGCTGACGGCGAAGGCGGCCGGCTGGACCGGTCTTCGCGAAGGCATCGCGGTCGCCGTCGGCAACGTCGACGCGCACGTCACGGCGCCCGCGGCCGGTGGCTGCGAGCCGGGGCGGATGGTCGCGATCATGGGGACTTCGACGTGTCACGTGATGAACGGCGACCACCTCGCCGAGGTGCCGGGCATGTGCGGCGCCGTGCTCGGCGGGATCGTGCCCGGGCTGTGGGGCTATGAGGCCGGGCAGAGCGGCGTCGGCGACATCTTCGCCTGGTTCGTCGAGAACGCCGTGCCGGGCGAGGTTCACGAGCAGGCGCGCGCGCTGGGCGTCGGCGTGCACGAATATCTCACCGAGCTCGGCGCCGCGCAGCCGGTCGGCGCTCATGGCCTGGTCGCCCTTGATTGGTGGAGCGGGAACCGCTCGGTGCTGGTCGATCACGAGCTGAGCGGGGTGCTCGTCGGCATGACCCTGGCGACGCGGCCGTTTGAGATCTATCGCGCGCTGATCGAGGCGACGGCGTTTGGGACGCGCAAGATCATCGAGACCTTCGCCGCCGCGGGCGTCCCGGTCCTGGAGTTCATCGCCGCAGGCGGGCTGCTTCGCAACGAGCCGCTGATGCGCTGCTACGCCGACGTGATCGGGATGCCGATCAGCGTGATCGGCTCAGACCAGGGGCCAGCGCTGGGCTCGGCGCTACACGCCGCGGTCGCCGCCGGCGTCCACGCCGACATCTATGCCGCCGCGGCGGCGATGGGGCGGGTGCGCCGCGACGTGTATGAGCCCGATCCGGAGCGCGCGCGAGCCTACGCCGAGCTCTACGCGATCTATGACTCGCTCCACGACCACTTCGGCGTGCGCCAGCGCGGTTTGATGCGCGAGCTGATGGCGATCCGCGAGCGCGGAGCGGCGGTCGCGGCGTGAGCGGCGTCGACGACGTTCGCGAGCTCGCAGCGCGCCTGCACGGCGAGCTGGTGCGGGGCGGCCTCGCGGTCTGGACGATGGGCAATCTCTCGGCGCGCGTCCCGGGCTCTGAGCTGTTCGTGATCAAGCCGAGCGGCGTGCTCTACGACGAGCTGACGGCCGAGAAGATGGTCGTCGTCTCACTCGACGGCTCGGTCGTCGAGGGCGAACTCGCGCCGTCGAGCGACACCGCCACGCACGCCTACGTCTACCGCGAGATGCCGGCGGTCGGCGGGATCGTCCACACGCACTCCTCCTATGCGACGGCGTGGGCCGCCCACGGCGTCGCGATTCCGTGCTCGCTGACCGGACAGGCCGACGAGTTCGGCGGCGAGATCCCGGTCGGCCCGTTCGCGCGGATCGGCGGTGAGGAGATCGGGATCGGGATCGTCGAAACGCTCCGCGACAGCCGCTCGCGCGCCGTGCTGATGGCAAGCCACGGCGTTTTCACGATCGGCGCCGACGCGCGCGAGGCGCTGAAAGCCGCCGTGATGTGCGAGGACGCCGCGAAGACGATGCTCCTGGCGCGCGTCCTGGGCGAGCCGCCGCGCCTCGCCCAGGCCGATATCGACGCTCTGTTCGAGCGCTACCAGAACGTCTACGGACAGCGTCCGTGAGCGGCGAGCTCGGCGGCCTGAGCCTGTGGTTCGCGGCGGGGAGCCAAGACCTCTACGGCGAGGAGGTCCTTGCGACGGTCGACTCCGACGCCCGCGAGATCGCCGCCGCACTCAACGGCGCGCCCGAGATCCCCCTCGCCGTGCGCGCCCAGGGCGTCGTCAAGTCGGCGGACGCGATCCGCAGGCTTTGCCTCGAGGCAAACGCCGATGACTCCTGCGCCGGGTTGATCCTCTGGATGCACACCTTCTCGCCGGCCAAGATGTGGATCGCCGGGCTCGGCTTGCTGCGCAAGCCGCTGCTTCACCTGCACACCCAGTACGCCGCGGCGCTTCCGTGGTCTGTGATGGACATGGACTACATGAACACCCACCAGTCTGCCCACGGCGACCGCGAGTTCGGCTTCATCCAGACCCGCATGGGCGTTGCCCGCAAGACCGTCGTCGGAGGCTGGGAGGAGCAGGCGACGCGCGAGCGGATCGGCCGCTTCGCACGCGCCGCGGCCGGCTGGTCGGAGGCGCAGCGGCTGACCGTGGCGCGCCTCGGCGACAACATGCGTCAGGTCGCTGTGACCGAGGGCGACAAGGTCGAGGCGCAGGTGCGCCTCGGCGTGACGGTCAGCGGCTACGGGGTCGGCGACCTCGCAGACGCCGTGGCTGGGGTGAGCGCGGGTGCGCTCGCGGAGTTGGTCGAGGCGTATGACTCGCAATACGAGCTTGCAGCCGAGCTGCGCGGCCGCGGCGAGCGCAGGGAGTCGCTCGTCGAGGCGGCCCGCATCGAGGCCGGCCTTCGGACGTTCCTCGGCGATCGCGGCGCACGCGCGTTCACCGACACCTTCGAGGATCTCCACGGCCTGCGCCAGCTCCCGGGGATCGCCGCCCAGCGGCTGATGGCCGACGGCTTCGGCTTCGCCGCGGAGGGCGACTGGAAGACGGCCGCGCTGCTTCGCATCGCCAAGGTGATGGCCGAGGGGCTCGGCGGCGGCACGTCCTTCATGGAGGACTACACCTACGACCTCGCCGGCGATGAGCCGCTTGTGCTCGGCTCGCACATGCTCGAGATCTGCCCCTCGATCGCCGCCGCGCGGCCGCGCTGCGAGGTTCACCCGCTCTCGATCGGTGGGCGCGAGGACCCGGTCCGCCTCGTGTTCGACGCCGCCCCGGGGCCGGCGATCGTGTTCGCCATCCTCGACCTCGGCGAGCGCTTCCGGATGGTCGCCAACGCGATCGACGTCGTCGA
>DATGHN010000045.1:0-20598 GCA_035308005.1 Solirubrobacteraceae bacterium | reverse complement strand
GCGCCATCGCGCTGGGCGCGTCGATTCTGAGTGGCGCATACGCCTTTCCGGCCCTGGCCGGGGCGGTGCGGATGCTGCGCCCGCCGCTAGGGATCGCCGACAGCACGCGCGACGGTCGCGGCTACGGCCTGACCTTCGACGACGGCCCGCATCGCGAGGGGACGCCGGCGGTCCTCGCCGCGCTCGATGCGGGCGGCGTGAAGGCGACGTTCTTCCTCGTCGGCGAGCAGGTCGCGCGCAATCCGACGCTTGCCGCGGAGATCGTCGCCGCCGGTCACGGCATCGGGTTGCACTGCGATCGCCACCGAAACCAGCTGCGCCTCTCACCGCGCGCCGTCCGCGACGACATCGAGCGGGCCGCGGCGCGCATCGAGGAGACGACGGGGGTCGCGATCGAGCGTTATCGCCCGCCCTACGGGATCTTCAACGCGGCGGCGCTGTCATTCGTTCATCGAAAGGGCTGGCGCCCGCTTCTGTGGACCCACTGGGGGCGCGACTGGGAGTCCGGGGTGTCGGCTGAATCGATCACCCAGCGACTCGTCGGCCGCGGCGTGGCCGAGGGCTCGGTGCTGCTCTTGCACGACGCCGACGACTACGGCGCGGAGGGCTCGTGGCGGCGAACCGCAGCCGCGCTCCCGCGGGTGCTCGAAACGCTCGGCGAGCTCGGCCTGCGCGACTCACTCGACGTGTAGGCAGGCCGCAGGCGGACGCGCGTGCCGTGGCGCGGCGCGAAGGTCGGACCGCGGCGCATGACCGGCTCGGGGCCGTGGCTCGAGGACACATCGAAGCGCTCGAGCACTGCGCGTAACACGACCCGCAGCTCAAGCTCGGCAAAGGCCGCCCCGAGGCAGCGCCGCACACCGCCGCCGAACGGGATCCACGCGTAGGTCGAGGGCGGCTCGGCGAGGAAGCGCTCGGGGCGAAAGGCGTAGGGGTCCTCATAGAGGTCCGGCCGGGTGTGGGTCAGCCAGATCGCCGGCGAGACGTCGGTCCCGACCGGCAGCGTGTAGCCCTCGCACGCAAGCTCGGCCGCGAGGCGGCGGCCGGCAAGCGGCACGACCGGACGCAGGCGAAGCGTCTCGGCGATCACCGCGCGCAGCCACTTATCCTCGCCGTCCCCGTCGCGAACCTCGCGGACGAGCCGCTCGAGCGCGGGCCGGTTGTGGGTCAGAAGCTCAAACGCCCATGCCAGCGCCGTGGCCGTCGTCTCGTGCCCAGCGACGAGCAGTGTGACGAGCTGGTCGCGGAGCTCCCGGTCGCTCATCCCGCGGCCGTCCTCAAAGCGCGCCGCGAGCAGCATCGACAGCACGTCTCCGCGGTCGGCGCCGCTCAGCTCGCGCCGCTGCGCGATCTCATCGAGCAGGTGGCGGTCGAGCTCGCGAATCTGCGCGGTCAGCGCCTCAAGCGGATCCGAGCGCCCGAAGCGGCGCGCGAGGAGTACCCGCACGCTCATCGACACCGACGCGCCGTCGTCGAGCAGGTGGGGGATCAGCGAACGCATGCGGGCCAGTCGCTCAGGGTCGGTCACGCCGGCGACGAGGCGCAGAATCACCTCGAGAGTCAGCTCCCGCGTGAGCGGCTGGAGGGCGACCTCGCCGTGCGGCCAGGCCGCGATCCCGGTCTCGGCGATCTCGCGCATCGTCGTTTGAAACGCCCGCATCTGCTCGCCGTGGAAGGGCGGGAGCATCATCCGGCGGCGCTCGAGGTGGGCGGCGCCCTCGATCAGAAGCAGCGAGTCAGGCCCGACCATCGGCTGCAGCGTGAGCGCGCGCCCCGGCGGGAGCAGCTGCTCGCGCTCGGAGTAGAGCGCGCGAACCGCGCCCGGGTCTGAGAAAAGCACCATCGGGCGCTCGAAGCCGGTAAAGCGGACGGTGAAGGTTTCGCCGTGGCGGCGGCGGCAGGACTCCATGAACTGGACCGGCGCGAGCAGCCATTGCGCGGTCTGCGCGAGGGCCGGGGTGGCTGGTCCGGGAGGGAGGGTGGTGACGCTCATGGGAATTGTTACAAACTTGTTACAAACTCCCTCGCCCGCTAGACTAGCGCTGCCGTCGGGGGTGCTCGCCACTCCGTTCCCGCGGTCGGTTCCCACACGGACCGTAGCGCCGTATAGGGTGCGCACCACGACGATGTCCGAACACGCCCACGCAGACGATCGACTTCCCGACCCTGAGGATGGACTACGGATGCGTCGCCGCCTAGCGGGGCGGAGGCAGGTATGCACGCGGCGCGCCCGGCGCGCGGTCGCAGCGACGAGGGCTGGGCGCCTGTCCCGGCGCCGTCGCCGCAGCTGCTGAGCATCGCCCACTTCCATGCTCGCCCACGCAACTCGCCAGGACGGCCGCCCGTCCGCAACCGATAGCCCCGGCGAGGCGCCCAGCGCGACGTTCGCGCTCGCCTTTCTGCGCTGGATCGACGTCATCGTGATCGTCGCCGCGACGCCGTTCGTGCTGATCTCGAGCCTCCCTTCGGCGGGCTTTGCGATCGGCGCTGGCACATGGCTTGCCGCGCGCCTGGTGGTGACCCACGTCGAGCGTCGCGCGTGGAGCGCGACCGACACCCGCGCGCGAGCCGCGCTTCACCTCGCGGCGATCCTCGGGCGTGTCTGGTTCATCGCGCTCGGCGTCCTGATCGCGCGCTTTGCGATCGGCACCCCCGACGGGATCGCCGCGGCGGTGACCGTGCTTGTCGCCTTCACGATCGAGTTCATGATGAAGCTCATCGTCCGCGGCCCGCTCGTCGCGCCGCCACCGCGGAGAGTCGCGTGAGCACGAAGAAGAAGGTCTGGCTCGGGATCGGCATCTACATCGCCGTGACGGTCGCGATCGTCGCCGCGGTCGGATGGAAGGGTCAAAAGCACCCACGGTTCCAGCCGCAGGACGAGTTCAAGCTCAACAAGTGGGTCGATCTCGGCCTGCTGTCGATCAACAAGGCCGTCATGTACCTCTTCATCGCCGGGGTTCTGACCTGCGTGACGATGATCTACGTCGCGCGGCGCATGAAGCAGCGCCCAAACCGCGTCCAAACCGCGGTCGAGTTCATCTTTCAAGGGCTCCAGAACAACATCGTCGGCGCGAACATGGACAAGAAGATGGCGGCGAAGTGGTTCCCGTTCATCGCGACGCTCGCGCTGTTCATCTTCTACTCCAACATCGTCGGCTACATCCCGCTGCCGACGAGCACCAGGACCTTCAACGTCTTTGGCGCTCACATACCGGCGTTCTCGCTGTACGCGGCGACCGCGAACCTGTCGATCCCCCTGGTGCTGGCGATCATTGTGTTCGTCTCCTACACGGCCGAGGGCGTGCGCAAGAAGGGGCCGATCGGGTATCTGAGGGGCCTGATCCCAGCCGGCGTTCACGGCGGCATGGCGGTCTTCATCTTCATCCTCGAGCTGCTCTCGAACTTCATGCGGTTGATCTCGCTCTCCGTCCGACTTTTCGCGAACATCCTCGCCGGTCACCTGATCATCCTGTTCATGGCCGGTGCGCTGGCCGTGATCCTCGGTGTCAGCGCGCTCGGCTGGATCACGCTGCCGTTCGGCGTGGCGCTGTTCGCGTTCGAGGTCGGGCTGGTTGCGGCTCTACAGGCGTTCATCTTCGCGACCCTCACCGCGATCTACCTCGGCGGAGCGGTCGCCGACCATCATTAATCGATCAGGAGGAATCCACGTTGTTGCATAGCGTCATCACTCTGCTCGCGGCGACGGCCGGTCTCACGGGCGACATCGAGAAGGCCGGCAAGTCGATCGGCCTAGGCATCGGCGGCGGCCTCGGCGCGGTTGGCGCGGGTGTCGGCATCGGCATCATCTTCGGCAAGTCGATCGAGGCGACGACCCGCCAGCCCGAGATGCGCGAGGAGATCGCGTCGCTCCAATGGCTCGGCTTCGCGCTGACCGAGGCCTGCTTCTTCTACGGACTTGTCGCCGGCCTGCTGGCGGCGTTCATCGTCTGAGGCACTGCGATGCCCGCCGCCAGCGCATTCCTCGTCCTCGCCGCGACAACGACGTCGTCGTCTTCGACATCGTCCTCGTCGGGCAGCTTCCTGATCACGCCCAGCGTCGGGCTGATGATCTGGACGCTGCTCGTATTCGTGGCGTCGATGCTTTTGCTTCGCAAGTACGCCTTCCCCGCGATCCGCGACGCTCTGGACCGCCGCCAGAAGGCGATCGAGGACTCGATCGACACGGCAGAGCGCACCCGCGAGGAGGCCGAGAAGCTGCTCGCCGAGTACCGCGAGCGCCTCAAGGAGGCTCGCGGCCAGGCTGAGGAGATCGTCACACGAGCGCGACGCGCGGGCGAGGAGGCGGAGCACGAGGCGCTCGAGGCCGCGCGAGCTCGCGGCGAGAGCCTGGTCGAGCAGTCGCGCCGCGACATCGAATCGGCAACCAAGCGGGCGATCTCCGAGATCCGCGACGAGGTGACCAATCTGACGATCCTCGCGGCCGAGAAGGTGACCCGCAAGACCCTCGACAGCGCCGATCAGCGACGCCTCGTCGAAGAGGCGCTCGCGGACCTCGACTTCGGTGCCCTCTCGGGTACGGAGAACCAGAACTGATGGAAGAGATCGCCGCCGTCTACGCGCGTGCGCTGTTCGAGGCAGCCGAGCAGGCCGGCCGCCTCGATGAGGTGCGCGAGCAACTCGGCGAGGTGGCTGACTCACTCGATGAGCAGCGCGACCTGCAGGTCTTCTTCTTCTCGCCCTATTTCTCGAGCGAGGAGAAGCGCGATGGCCTGAACCGCGCCGTGACCGGCGCCGATCCGCTCGTGACGAACTTTCTCGAGCTCCTGATCGAGAACCACCGGATGCCCGTCATCTTTCGCATGCGGCGCGAGCTCGACCATCTCTGGGAGGAGCACAACCGCCTGCTCGGCGTCCAGGTCACGAGCGCGATCCCGCTGCAGCAGGCCGAGGTCGAGGAGATCGGCCGGCGCGTCGGCGAGCAGACCGGCCGCCGTGTCGAGCTGACCAGCGAGGTCGATCCCGACATCCTCGGCGGCATCGTGCTGCGCGTCGGGAACGCGATCCTCGACGCCTCGGTCCGCAACCGTCTTGAACAACTACGCAAAGAGGTCGCCAGGGCCTAGCCCCTCGCCAGCGACGCAAGGAGCCCGATCCAACTTATGCAGATCAACCCTGACGAGATCACAAGCATTCTGAAAAGCCGCATCGAGGGTCTCGACCCCGGCAGCGCGACGCTGACCGAGGTCGGCACGGTCCTCTCCGTCGCCGACGGCATCTGCCGCGTCCACGGGCTGGACAACGCGATGTCCTTCGAGATGCTCGAGCTGCCCCACGACGTCGTCGGCCTTGCACTGAACCTCGAGTCAGACAACGTCGGCGCGGTGCTGTTCGGCGAGTGGCAGAAGATCGTCGAAGGCGACACCGTCAAGCGCACCGGACGCCTGCTCGAGATCCCCGTCGGCGACGCGCTGCTCGGGCGGATCGTCGACCCGCTCGGGCGCCCGCTCGACGGCGCCGGCGAGGTCGCGACGACCGAAACGCGCCCGGCCGAGTTCAAGGCGCCCGGCGTCGTCCAGCGCCAGCCCGTGCTCGAGCCGATGCAGACCGGCCTGAAGGCGATCGATTCGATGATCCCGATCGGGCGCGGCCAGCGCGAGCTGATCATCGGCGACCGCCAGACCGGCAAGACGGCGATCGCGATCGACACGATCATCAACAACCGCGGGTCGGATCTGGTGTCCGTCTACGTGGCGATCGGCCAGCGTATGTCGACGGTCGTCGCGCTCGCCGAGACGCTGCGGGAGAACGACGCGATGGACAACACAATCATCGTCGCCGCGGGCGCCGATCAGGCCGCGCCGATCAAGTTCATGGCCCCCTACGCGGGCTGCGCGATGGCCGAGCACTTCATCTACAACGGCCGCCACGCGCTGTGCATCTACGACGACCTGACCAAGCACGCGTACGCCTACCGCCAGATGTCGCTGCTGCTGCGCCGCCCGCCGGGCCGCGAGGCTTACCCCGGCGACGTCTTCTACCTGCATTCGCGCCTGCTCGAGCGCGCCGTCAAGCTCAACGACGATCTCGGCGGCGGCTCGATGACCGCGCTGCCGGTGATCGAGACGCAGGCCGGCGACGTGTCGGCCTACATCCCGACGAACGTCATCTCGATCACCGACGGCCAGATCTTCCTCGAGCCGAAGCTCTTCAACTCGGGCGTTCGCCCGGCGATCAACGTCGGGATCTCCGTCTCGCGCGTCGGCGGCAACGCTCAGATCGGCCCGATGAAGCGCGTCGCCGGCCGCCTCAAGCTCGAGCTCTCCCAGTACCGCGACCTCGAGGCCTTCGCGCAGTTCGGGTCAGACCTCGACGCCGACACGCAGCGCACGCTGGCCCGCGGCGAGCGACTCGTCAAGTCGCTCAATCAGGGCGAGCGCCAGCCGCTGGCCGTGGCCGACCAGGTCATGCAGGTCTATGCCGCGACGAACGGCTTCCTCGACCGCATCACCGTCGATCGCGTCCCCGACTTCCTATCGGGGCTCGTTTCCGCGGCCCACGCCCACAACAAGGAGCTGCGCGACAAGATCGGCTCCGGCGACTGGTCGCAGGAGACCCAGGACGCCCTCAAGGCGGCGGTCGCCGAGTTCGCCGGCGACTTCGGCTACGACCTCGACGAGGAGGGCCAGCCGCTCGACGAGAACACCCTCGAGCCGCGTCGCCGCGACGAGCAGCCCGCCGCCGCCGCAAACGGCAGCCAGGATGAGGCCGCCTCAGACGACGGCGACGGCGACGACGACCCCGATCCCTCCGAGCAGGCAGAGGAGGTCGCCGCCTAGCGGGCGGCACTCGAGACGATGGCATCCCAGCGCGAGGTGCGGACTCGCATCGCGAGCTTCCGCAACATCCAGAAAATCACGCGGGCGATGGAGGCGGTCTCGGCGGCGCGCCTGCGCCGTGCCGAGCAGCGCATCGCTGCGCTTCGCCCCTACGCCGACGCGATCCGCCGGATGACCCGCCAGGCCGCGCGCGACGCGGGGGCCGAGGCTTCGCGCCTCGAGCTGCTCGCCCACCGCGAAAACGAGAGCAAGGTCGGGATCCTGCTCGTCACCGCCGACCGCGGCCTTGCGGGCGCCTTCAACTCGCAGATCATCCGCGCCGGCCTGCGCCTTGGCGCCGAGACCGCCGCCGATGGAAAGACGCCGGTCTGGTTTGCCTCCGGCCGCCGCGGCGTCTCCTCGCTGACGTTCCGCGGCAACGCTCTCGATGGCGCCTATACCGGCTTCACCGACCGCCCGTCGTACGCCGACGCGCGCCGCATCTCGGACGACCTCGTCACCGCCTTCGTCGACGGACGCCTCGACCGCGTCGAGGTCCTCTACAACGGCTACATCTCGCCGCTGACCCAGCGCGTCACGCGCGAGACGCTGCTGCCGATCGCCGAGGCGACCGTGCTCGGGGGCGAGGAGGAGGAGGAGTCAGACGAGCAGAGCTCCGGCCCGCGCCCGCTCGTCGAATACGAGCCTGACGCCGAGGAGCTGCTGCGCGTGTTGCTTCCCGACTACATCGAAATCTCGCTCTACAGAGCGCTTCTTGAATCGACGGCCTCCGAGCATGGCGCGCGTATGACAGCCATGCGGAGCGCCTCCGAGAACGCCGGCGAGCTCATCGAGGACCTGGCGCTCGAGATGAACCGCGCTCGCCAGGCGGAGATCACCCAGGAAATAATGGAAGTTGTCGCCGGCGCCGAGTCGCTGGTCTAGGACTCGACGAGCAAAGGAGCAAAACCAGCGATGGAAGCCGCAACAGCAGTCAACGTTGGATACATCGAGGAGATCCAGGGAGTCGTCATCGAGGCGGTCTTCCACGAGCGCCTGCCGGAGATCAACCACGCCCTGACGGTGCCCCGCGGGAGCGGCGATGAGGAGCAGGAGGGCGTCGCCTCGAGGACCGACGAGCTGCTCGTCTGCGAGGTCCAGCAGCACCTCGGCGACAACCGCGTGCGCGCGGTGGCGATGGACTCAACCGACGGCCTGCGCCGCGGCGCGCAGATGACCGACACGGGCGGACCGATCAGCGTGCCTGTCGGCGAGGCGACGCTTGGGCGGATCTTCAACGTCCTCGGCGAGCCGATCGACTTCGGTGAGGAGATGCCGGAGGGCACCGAGCGCCGCGGGATTCACCAGTCCGCGCCGCGCGTCGAGGACCTCACGCCGGCGACCGAGATGTTCGAGACGGGCATCAAGGTCGTCGACCTGCTCGCTCCCTACGCCAAGGGCGGCAAGGTCGGCCTGTTCGGCGGCGCCGGCGTCGGCAAGACGGTGCTGATCCAGGAGCTGATCCACAACCTGGCCAAGGAGCACGGCGGCCTGTCGGCCTTCTGCGGCGTCGGCGAGCGCTCGCGCGAGGGCAACGACCTGTGGCTCGAGATGAAGGAGTCGGGCGTCCTCGACAAGACGATGCTCGTCTTCGGCCAGATGAACGAGCCGCCCGGGGCGCGCATGCGCGTCGCGCTGTCGGGCCTGACGATGGCCGAGTACTTCCGCGATCAGGGCCAGGACGTGCTGCTCTTCATCGACAACATCTTCCGCTTCGTCCAGGCCGGCTCCGAGGTCTCGGCGCTGCTCGGGCGGATGCCCTCGCAGGTCGGCTACCAGCCGACCCTCGAGACGGAGATGGGCCAGCTGCAGGAGCGGATCGCGTCGACGCGCGCCGGCTCGGTGACGTCGGTCCAGGCGATCTACGTGCCGGCCGACGACCTGACCGACCCGGCGCCGGCGTCGGTGTTCGCCCATCTGAACGCGACGACCGTGCTCTCGCGCGGGATCGCCGAGAAGGGCATTTACCCGGCCGTCGACCCGCTCGACTCGACCTCCACGATCCTCAAGGCCAACGTGCTCGGCGAGGAGCACTTCCGCGTCGCCAACCGCGTCAAGGAGGTCCTCCAGCGCTACAAGGAGCTCCAGGACATCATCGCGATCCTCGGCATCGACGAGCTGTCCGACGAGGACAAGATCATCGTCGGGCGGGCGCGGCGCATCGAGCGCTTCCTCTCGCAGCCGTTCCACGTCGCGGAGGCCTTCACGGGCACACCGGGGGCCTACGTGCCGATCGCCGAGACGATCCGCGGCTTCGCCGAGCTGATCGAGGGCAAGCACGACGAGCTGCCGGAGAGCGCGTTCTTCCTGAAGGGCTCGATCGACGAGGTCGTCGAGGCGGCGAAGAAGCAGTCCTGATGGCGCGCACCAGCTTCTCCTGCGAGGTCCTGACCCCCGAGGGGGAGGTCTTCAACGAAGAGGTCGAGATGGTCTCGACCCGCACGAGCACCGGTTCGATCGGCCTGCTCGCAAACCACGAGCCGGTGCTGGCGCGTCTCGAGCCCGCCGAGCTGCGCCTCTACCGCTCCGAAAGCGACGTCGTGCGCTTCGCGGCGGCCGAGGGCTACATCCAGATGTCTGAGAACAGGGCGCTGCTGCTCGTCGAGGAGGCGATCGCGCCCGAGCAGCTCGACGCTCAGGCGCTGCGAGAGCGCGCCGATCAGGCGCGCGCGGCCGCCGAAGCGGCGCCCGAGGACTCCGAGGAGAGGCTGCGCGCGCTGCGCGATGAGCGCCGCGCGGAGGCGTTCCTGGCGATCGCCGGGGCCGGGCTGACCCGGTGAGGTAAGCCCCGTCTGGGCGCCCGCCGCGTCCTCTAAAGTCCGGGGGAGCGATGCTTCGCCGCAGGCATACCCGCAGGATTCAGCGCCGCGTGCTCGCGCTCGCGGTCGTGGCCGTGGCCGCGGCGGCGGTCGCCGGCGCCTCCTCGGCGTTCGGGAACGCGCTGCGAAACCAGGCCAGCCCGAACTGGAGCGGTTGGTTCGTGCTGTCACCGCCCCACTCGCAGCGCCTCGCCAAGCACTTCACGACGGTCACCGGCTCGTGGATCCAGCCGTCGGCGACCTGCCAGTCGCATCACGCGTCGTTCGCGGCTTTCTGGGTCGGCCTCGGCGGCTACTACGGGCCGCCGCGCTCCAACGCTCTGGAGCAGGTCGGCTCGGAGGCTGACTGCTCGAGCAGCGGCCGGCTCTTCTACTACGCCTGGTATGAATTCGTGCCCGCCCTGCCGGCCACGATCCACGCCGTGAAGATCAGGCCCGGGGACTCGCTCAGCGCGACCGTGCACGCGAGCTCCGATCACGTCACGGTGACCTTTACCGACAACACGACCGGCAAGAGCTTCCGGCACACGATCACGATGCGCCATCCGGTCCCCGACACCTCCGCGGCCGAGTGGATCGCCGAGGCGCCGTCGATCCTCGACTCTGCCGGCCACCTCACGCCGCTGCTGCTGACGAACTTCGGCCAGATCGGCTTCACCGCCGCGTCGGCGACCTCGATCGGCTACGGCGGCCGCCACACCGGCGCGATCGATGACCCGCTGTGGAACTACGGCGAGATCGTGCTTTCGAGCAACGGCCACCTGCGTTACTCGCCGACCGAGAAGAGCTACGCGCTGCCGAGCCTGCTGAACATCGACGGAACGTCGTTCAACGTTCGCTACGGCCCGATCGGCCCGACGGGCCCGACCGGCCCGACGACTGGGATCGGACCGACCGGTCCGACGGGCGCGACGGCCTGAGGCGGCGACCCGCTCCGATAGCCTTTCGCGCCTTGTGAGCGGCGCCACGCGAGAAGCGATCGGCGTGATCGGAACCGGGTACGTCGGGCTCGTCACGGCGGCCGGCTTTGCGGATCTCGGCAACACCGTCTACTGCGTCGACGTCGACGCCGAGAAGATCGAGCGGCTGCGCCGCGGCGAGGTGCCGATCTACGAACCGGGCCTCGAGGAGGTGATCGCGCGGAACAGCGCGCGGATGCACTTCTCGACCGAGCTCGACGACGCGCTCGCAAACGCTCGCCTCCTGTTCGTCTGCGTCGGGACCCCTGCGACCTACGCCGGCGACGCCGACCTCTCGGCCGTCAACGCGGTCGTCGACGCGGTGCCGGCCTCCAACGAGCGCGCGCTGGTCATGAAGTCGACGGTGCCCTGCGGCACCGGCCGCACGATCCAGAGAACGCTGCTCGAGCAGGGCAAGGAGGGGCTCGCCTACGTCTCCTGCCCGGAGTTCCTCAAGGAGGGCTCGGCGCTCGCGGACTTCTTCGCGCCCGATCGCGTCGTGATTGGGGCGGACTCCCACGACGGCTGGGCGGCGGCGGCCGTCGAGGCCCTCTATGAGCCGCTCGGCGCGGCGACCGTCCAGACCGACGTCGCGAGCGCGGAGATGATCAAGCTCGCCGCCAACGCGTTCCTGGCGACCAAGATCTCATTCATCAACGAGATCGCCAACGTCTGCGAGGAGACCGGCGCCAACGTCCTCGAGGTCGCCCGCGGCGTCGGGCTCGACGAGCGGATCGGGCCGCGCTTCCTCTCTGCCGGGATCGGCTACGGCGGCTCGTGTTTCACAAAGGACGTCAGCGCGCTCAAGCTGCTCGCCGCCAACTCCGGCTACCACTTCCAGCTCCTGGGCTCGGTGATCGAGGTCAACGAGCTGCAGAAGCGCCGCGTCGTCGCCAAGGTCGCGCGCCACCTCGGCGACCTCGCGGGTCGCCGCGTCGGCCTGCTCGGCCTGGCCTTCAAGCCCAACACCGACGACATGCGCGGCGCCTCCTCACTGGTCCTCGCCGCGCGCCTACAGGCCGAGGGTGCGCGCGTGCGCGCGTATGACCCGATCGCCACAGAGGAGGCGCGCAAGATCATGCCCGACCTCGACTACGCCGACGCCGTCGAGGAGGTGCTCGAGGACGCCGACGCGATCGTCCTCGTCACCGAATGGCCGCAGTTCATCACGCTTGACTGGCGCTCGGTCGCCGCGGCGATGAGCGGCAACGTCGTGATCGACGGGCGCAACGCCCTCGATGCGGACGCGGTCCGCGCGGCGGGCCTCGTCTACGAGGGCATCGGCGTCGCATGAGCAAATGCGCGCGGTGATCCTCGCGGGCGGGGAGGGGACCCGCCTGCGGCCGCTCACCAGCCGCATCGCCAAGCCCGTCGTGACGCTCGTCGACCGCCCGTTCATCGTCTACATGCTCGACTGGCTGCGCCGCAACGGCGTCGAGGACATCCTGCTCTGCTGCGGTTTCGGAGCCGACGGCGTCCGCGCCGTGCTCGGCGACGGAGCGCGCTACGGGGTGCGCCTTCGCTACGTCGAGGAGCAGGAGCCGCTCGGCACGGCCGGGCCGCTGGCGCTCGCCCGCGAGCAGCTCGAGAGCGAGCCGCGCTTCGTCGTCTGTAACGGCGACGTCCTCACCGACATCGACCTCAGGGCCCAGATCGAAGCCCACGAGCGAAGCGGCGCCACGGCGACCCTGGCGCTCGTCGAGGTCGACGACCCGAGCGCCTACGGCCTCGTGCGAACCGCCGCCGACGGGGCGGTCCTCGAGTTCCTCGAGAAACCCCCGCCGGGCGAGGCCGCAGGTGGCGCCGGCAACTGGATCAGCGCCGGCGCCTACGTCCTCGAGCGCGAGATCCTCGAGCTGATCGAGCCCGGCCGCGCCGTCTCGATCGAGCGAGAGATCTGGCCGAAGCTCGTCGGCCACGGCCTCCACGGCTACCAGGCGCGCGGCTACTGGCTCGACATCGGAACCCCCGAGCGCTACCTGCAGGGCAGCTTCGACATTCTCACCGCGGCCGTCGAGGTCGGCCCGCCGCCCCCGGTGATCGCGCCGCAAAGCTGCGAGATCGCGCCCGACGCGCGGATCGGTGAGCTCGTCGTGCTCGGCGAGGGCGTCGTCGTCGGCGCCGGGGCGAGGATCGAGCGCTCCGTCGTCCTCGCCGGCGCTCAGATCGGGGCGGGCAGCAGCCTGAGCGGCAGCATCGTCGCCGAGCGTGCGAAGATCGGAGCCAACGCCGAGCTCGAGGAGGACGTCGTGGTGGGGGAGGACGCGCAGGTCGCCGCCGGTAGCCACCTTCGGGCGGGCACGCGAGTCGGGGTCGGCGAGAGCCTGTGAGCGCCGCGCTTGACCGCGCCGCGCTCGAGTCGCTCGATTCCGGGCGCATGCTCGAGAGCATCGTCGGCATGCCAGGCCAGCTCGGCGACGCGCTGTGGCGCGTCGAGTCGGCCGCGATCGAGCCGCAGGACAGCCCGGGCGGGCTGATCGTCGCCGGGATGGGCGGCTCGGCGATCGGCGGCACGCTCGCTCGCGCGGCGCTCGGCGATCACGCTTCGCGGCCGATCCTCTGCGCGCGCGGCTACGGCCTACCGCCGTGGACGACGCCCGATACGACCGTGCTCTGCGCGAGCTACTCGGGCGAGACCGAGGAGACGCTCGCCTGCTTCGAGTCCGCCGGGGCGCTCGGCGCGCGGCGGATCGTCGTGACGACGGGCGGACGCCTCGCCGCCGCGGCGCGCGAGGACGGCGTCCCCGTGATCCCGATCCCGGCCGGGTTCGAGCCGCGCGCCGCGGTCGCCTACCTGCTCGTCGCCGCGCTCGAGGTCGCCGCGCTGTGCGGCGCCGCACCGCGCCTCTCGGCGGAGATCGACGTGACCGCCGCCCACCTCGAGCAGCTCGTCGCCCAGTGGGGCCCCGACGCCGGCGAGGACGCCGCGCCCAAACAGCTCGCGCGCGACCTGCACGGGAGCGTCCCGGTGATCGCCGGCGCCGACCTGACCGCCGCCGTCGCCTACCGCTGGAAGACGCAGGTAAACGAGAACGCCGGCCTGCCGGCCTTCGCCGCCGAGCTCCCCGAGCTCGACCACAACGAGATCGCGGGCTGGCTCGGCGCCGGGCGCTACGGCCCCTTCAGCGCCGTCTTCCTCGACGACAGCGACTCGCACCCGCGCGTGCGCGCGCGGATCGAGCTGACGAGGCGCTTCATCGACGAGCACGCGCACTGCAGCCACGTCGTCGCGACCGTCGGCCAGAGCCCGCTCGAGCGCGTCTGCTCGCTGGTCCTGTTCGGCGATCTGCTCTCCTGCTACCTGGCGGCGCTCGACGGCACCGACCCGACTCCGGCGCCGCCGCTACTCGAGTTCAAGCAGCTCCTCGCCGCGCGCGAGTAGCCAAGCGGGCAGCTCCCCGCCGCGCGCGAATAGCCAAGCGGACGGTTCCGGGCGCCAAGCCCACTAGGATCGCGCCCCGGATGGCCATCGCATGTCGATGATCCTCTCCTGGGTGCTGTTCCCGCTCGTGCTCGGCGCGGTCGGGCTCGGCTGGGGGGCGCTGCTCGGCTGGGCGGCTGGCGAACGCGATCTCGGCGCGCTCGCGATCCCGGTTGGGCTGGCTGCGGCGATCGTCGTCGCAGCGCTGCTGACGGCGTTCGAGGGAACCGCGCCGGCCGCGGCGCCGGTAGTGGCCGCCGGGGCGCTCGCCGGCCTCGCGCGGGCCTGGCGGCGCGCGACCCTACCGCCGCAGGCGATCCTCGCCGCGATCGGCGTCATCGCGATCTACGGCGCGCCGGTGATCTTCAGCGGCCAGGACACCTTCCTCGGTTACATCCGCCTCGACGACACGGCCCAGTGGCTCGGCTTCATGGACCAGTTCTTCTCCCACGGCCGCTCGCTGGCGAGCCTGTCGACGTCCTCGACGTACTGGATCGTCCTCAACGCGAACCTGACCGTCTCCGGCTACCCGTCGGGCGGGTTCATGTTGCCCGGGATCGGCCACTGGATCACGGGGATCGACGTCGCCTGGATCTTCCAGCCGACGATCGCGGTCTGCGCCGGAGCGCTGTCGCTGTGCTGCTACGACCTGATCACGCCGGTGCTCGAGTCGCGCTGGTTGCGGGCGTTCGTCTGCTTCATCGCCGCCCAGTCGGCGCTGCTGTTCGGCTACGCCGCCTGGGGCGGGATCAAGGAGCTGACGATCGCCTTCCTGCTGGCGCTGGTTATGGCCGTCGCGGCGCGCCTGCTCGCGCGCGAGCTGCGCGAGGAGTCGCTGCTGGCTTCGGCGCGGGCGACGATCCCGCTCGCCGTCTCGGCCGCGGCGCTGATCGTGACGATCGGCGTCGGCGCCGGCGTCTACCTGGTCCCGGCGGCGCTCGCGGTCCTCGTCGCGCTGCTCGTGCGCGGTCGCCGCGGCCTGCTGCAGCTCGGCGGCTACCTCGCCGCGCTGCCGCTGACGGCGGCGTTGATGGTGCCGACATGGCTCCTGCTCAACAAGTCGGTCGCCGCGACGAAGGGCTTCGTCCCGTCCGCCTCGGCGCCGCCCAGCCACGAGACGCTTTTCGGCAACCTGATTTCGCCGCTTCGCGCGATCCAGGTCGCGGGCGTCTGGCTCGACGGCGACTTCCGGAGCTTTCCGAACCCGCCGCCGGGCCTGATCAACCACATCCTCGTCTACGTCGTGTTCGCGGCCGCGCTGTTCGGCATCGCCTGGATGGCGTGGCGGCGGAGCTTCGGCCCGATCCTCTACGTCGCGATCGCGCTCGCCGTCCTTGCCTTCCTCTCCTACAAGGGGACGGTTCCGTGGATCATGGGCAAGTCGCTGGCCTTCTCATCGCCCGCGGTGCTGCTGGTCGGGATGACCGGCGCCGCGGTCCTCTTCTCGCGCGACAACCGCTTCGCGCTGGCGGCCGGAATCGTCGCGCTCGGCGCTATCACCGGCGGGGTGATCTGGTCGAACTACCTCCAGTACCACAACGTCTCGCTCGCGCCGCGCGCGCGGCTGTCCGAGCTGCAGGCGATCGCGCCGCTCGCCGCGCGCGAGCCGCCGACGTTCATCAACGAGTACGAGATCTACGCCGACCGCCACTTCCTGCGCGCCGGCCAGCCGATCGAGCCCGCCGAGTACCGGCCGGAGGACCTGCCGACGACCAACAACGCGCTGCTGACCGACTCGGCGTGGGCCGACATCGACGCCTTCGGCCTGCCGACGCTCGCCCCCTACCGCTCGCTGGTCGTTCGCGTCGCGCCGACGCTCAGCCGGCCGCCGTCGATCTACGGCCGCGCGCCGGTCTGGTCAGGGCGCTACTACCAGCTCTGGCAGCAGCCGCTTCATCCGAGCGAGCGCGTCCTCGAGCACGTGCCGCTCGGCGACACCACGACCTATCTCTACTGCGGCAACGCCGAGGCTCCGGCAACGCCCCTTTCGGACTGCTCGATCCAGCCGGCCGCGGTGCCGCTCTGCCGCCAGGTGCGCACGCTGGCGGCGACCGCCTCCCGCGAGCACGCGGAGCTCCTGGCGTTCGAGCGGACCAACCCCTACGTCGTGCGCGCGACGCAGACGGTCTATGCGCCGCCGCAGTGGTACATCTTCGGTCCGAACCTGTCGCCGGCGGCGACGGGCGCCAGCGCGACGGCGACGATCACCCTGACCCACGCCGTGCACGGCTACCGGGTCTGGCTCGGCGGAGGGTTCCAGCGCGGGTTCGACGTCTCGGTCGACGGGCACGGGATCGGCTCGATCTCCGACGCCCTCGATCCCCCGGGCGCCTACGAGCAGGTCGGCCCTGCGCTCGATCTGCCGGCCGGCAAGCACACGATCACCGCCACGTTCCCGAGCGAAGGCCTCGGCCCGGGTAGCGCCGACACCGAGGCCACCTACACCGAGCTCTTCGCGATCGCCCTCGCACCGCCGATCGGGCAGGGCAGCTACGTCCAGACGACGCCGGCGCGCGCGGCGGCGACGCTCTGCGGCCACACGCTCGACTGGCTCGAGATCGTCGCGCCCCAGTAGTTAATCCCGGCCGGGACCGCTCGACGCGTAACCTAGAAGCGTGCGCGTCCTCAGGCCGATCGCGGTCGCCGTGCTGGCGGCGCTGGCTCTCAGCGCGAGCTCTGCGGCGAGCGTCGCGCCGGACGCGCCGGTGGCCGTCATCGGCAGCGCCGCGATCAGCGCCGCGGCCGTCGACCACTGGCTCGTGATCGCCAACGACGCCAGCCAGGCGAGCACCGGCAAGCTCGCCCCGCCGTTGCCGCTGCCGCCGACCTACGCCGCCTGCATCGCTGCGCTGCGTACGACGCCGGCCGACTCCGGCGACAGCGCGGCGCAGCTGAGGGCGCTCTGCGTGGCGAGCTACCGCAGGCTTGTCAATGACGCGATGAACTACCTGATCCAGGCGATCTGGATCGAGGGCGAGGCCAACGCCCGCGGCGTCGCGGTGACCGCCGCCCAGGTCAAGGCCGAGTTCGCGGCGCAGCGCAAGACCTCGACGCCGTCGCTTGCCACGGTGGCCGAGCTCGACGCCTTCATGGCCAAGTCCGGGCAGACGATCGGCGATCTGAAGTGGCGCACGCGCCTGAACCTGCTGGCCCGCGCGATCCAGGCGCAGGTGCTGCGCAAGGCCGACCACGTCAGCGCGGCGAAGATCGCCGCCTACTACGCCGCACATCGCTCGCAGTTCGCCGGGGAGAGCCTGACGGCCGCCTCGGCGAAGATCCGCAAGGCGATCGTCGCGTTGCAGGCGGCGAAGGCGTCGGGCGCGCTCCAGCGCGACTTCAACCACACCTGGCGCGAGCGCACGGTCTGCCGCACGGGCTTCAAGGTCGCCCCCTCGTGCGGGAAGTTCGCCGCGCAGCCCGCGGCGAACCCCTCGGCGTCCTTCCCCGGCGCGATCGCCCTGCCGCCGTCGCGCCCGCAGACGCTCGTCTACAAGCCCTCCTAGGACCAGGTGCATGCACCTGGTCCCGGGACCGTGCATGCACGGTCCCGCGGGTAGGCGCATGCGCCTACCCGAAAGCAAACCTTGACATTTCTGTGGTAAGGTGAGGCTTGACGTGATGGAGGCGCTCACGATCAACGAGGCGGCGCGGACGACCGGCTGGTCGCCGCGGATGCTTCGCTACGTCGAGCGCGCCGGGCTGCTCGAGCTGCGCCGCTCCGCGGGGGGCTATCGCCTCTACGGGCCGGCGCAGCTCCAGCGGCTGCGGACGCTGCGCGAGTTGCTCGCGCGGTTCGATCTGGGCATCGCCGAGCTTGGCTTCGCGCGCCGTCTGCGTAGCGAGCCGGCGCTCGCCCGGGCGGTCGATGACTGGTTCGAGACCGCGCCGACGCGTCCGGAATCCGTCCCCGCCGACGACTGGCTGCGCTGGGAGCAGGAGAAGCATCAGGCGCTCCTCGCCGCCGCCGAGACCCCCCAACTGGAGGCCGCATGACAGTTACCACCGAGGACTTCAAGGTCGCCGACCTCTCGCTCGCCGAGTTTGGCCGCAAGGAGATCGAGCTCGCCGAGCACGAGATGCCCGGCCTGATGTCGATCCGCCGCGAGTATCAGGACGCGAAGCCGCTGACCGGCGCGCGCGTCACGGGTTCGCTGCACATGACGATCCAGACCGCGGTGCTGATCGAGACCCTGGTCGCACTCGGCGCCGAGGTGCGCTGGTGCTCGTGCAACATTTTCTCGACCCAGGACCACGCCGCCGCTGCGATCGCGGCGGCCGGCGTGCCCGTGTTCGCCTGGAAGGGCGAGACGCTCGAGGAGTACTGGTGGTGCGTCGAGCGGGCGCTGGCCTTCGCCGAGGGCGGGCCGAACATGATCCTCGACGACGGCGGCGACGCGACGCTGTTCGTCCACAAGGGCGTCGAGTTCGAGCGCGCCGGAGCGGTGCCGGACCCAGAGACCGCGGAGAACGAAGAGTTCGCGATCATCCTCACCCACCTGCGCGACTCACTCGCGGAGGACTCGACGCGCTGGACCAACATCGCCGCCGGCATCAAGGGCGTAAGCGAGGAGACGACGACCGGCGTTCACCGCCTCTACCAGCTCGCCGAGCGCGGCGAGCTTCTGTTCCCGGCGATCAACGTCAACGACTCGGTGACGAAGTCAAAGTTCGACAACCTGTACGGCTGCCGCCACTCGCTCGTCGACGGGATCAACCGCGCCGTCGACGTGATGCTGGCCGGCAAGACCGCCGTCGTCTGCGGCTTTGGCGACGTCGGCAAGGGCTCGGCTGAGTCGCTGCGCGTCCAGGGCGCCAAGGTGATCATCACCGAGATCGACCCGATCTGCGCGCTTCAGGCGTCGATGCAGGGCTACCAGGTGCTGACGCTCGAGGACGTCGTCGAGACCGCCGACGTGTTCATCACGACGACCGGCAACAAGGACATCATCACCGCCGCCGACATGGCGCGGATGAAGCACCAGGCGATCGTCGGCAACATCGGCCACTTCGACAACGAGATCGACATGCTCGGGCTCGAGAACTTCCCGGGGATCGAGCGGATCAACATCAAGCCGCAGGTCGACGAGTGGCGCTTCCCCGACGGCCACTCGATCATCGTCCTCTCCGAGGGGCGCCTGCTCAACCTCGGCAACGCGACCGGCCACCCGTCGTTTGTGATGTCGAACTCGTTCTCCAACCAGACGATCGCCCAGATCGAGCTGTGGACCAAGAACGACGAGTACGAGAAGCGCGTCTACGTGCTGCCCAAGCACCTCGACGAGAAGGTCGCCCGGCTGCACCTCGATCACGTCGGCGTCAAGCTCACGAAGCTGACCGACGATCAGGCGGCCTACATCGGCGTGCCGGTCGAGGGTCCCTACAAGCCGGACCACTACCGCTATTAGCGGCTCGGGGCGCGGCGGCACTCCCGCCGCGCCCGGCCGCTGATTTCGCGATGACGCCGCAGGCAGCCAACGGGCGCGCGCGCAGCGGGCGGGGCGCCCGCGGCTCGGCGCTGGCCGCGGCCGGCGCGGCGCGGATCGCCTGGGCCGACGGGCAGATGCCGGTGCTCGCCGCGATTCGCGAGCGCTTCGAGGCGCAGCGGCCGCTCGATGGCTGCCGGATCGCGGCCTGCCTGCACATCACGGCCGAGACGGCGAACCTGATTCGCGCCTGGGTCGCCGGCGGCGCCGCGGTGTCGCTGTGCGCGGCCAACCCGCTCTCAACGCAGGACGACGTCGCCGCGGCGCTCGTCGGCGACCACGGCGCGCTGGTGCTCGGACGCCGCGGCGAGGACCGCTCGGCCTATGAGCAGCATCTGCGCACGCTGCTCGACGGCGCGCCCGAGATCCTCGTCGACGACGGCGCCGAGCTGATCGTCGCCGCCCACAGCGAGGGCGCCGCCGACGGCGCGCTCGGCGCGACCGAGGAGACGACGACCGGGCTCGTACGGCTGCGCGCGATGGCCGCCGCCGGGGAGCTTCGCTGCGGCGTGCTGGCGATCAACGAGTCGCTCACCGAGCGCGTCTTCAACGACCGCTACGGCACCGGCCAGTCGACGCTCGACGGTCTGCTGCGCGCGACCGACCTGCTGCTCGCCGGGCGGACCGTCGTCGTGCTCGGCTTCGGCTCGGCGGGGCGCGGGGTCGCCGCGCGCGCGAAGGGGATGGGCGCGGCGGTGATCGTGTGCGAGGTCGACGCCGTCGCCGCGCTCGAGGCGCGGATGGAGGGCTACCAGGTGATGAGCGCGCTTGAGGCGGCGGGCGTGGGGGAGGTGTTCGTGACCGTTACGGGGGCGCCCGACGTGCTGCGCGGCGAGCACTTCGCGCTGATGCGCGACGGCGCGGTGCTGGCGAACGCCGGCCACTTCGATGTCGAGATCTCGCTGGGCGAATTGGCCGCGGCTTCGAGCGGACCGCCGCGCGAGGTGCTGCCGCTGGTCGATGAGTACGTCGTCGACGGCCGCCGCCTTCACCTCGTCGCCAAGGGCCGCGTCGTCAACCTGGCCGCCGCCGCGGGCCATCCCGCGTCGGTGATGGACCTCTCGTTCGCCGCCCAGGCGC
>DATGHN010000044.1:0-3739 GCA_035308005.1 Solirubrobacteraceae bacterium | reverse complement strand
CCGGTGTAATCCGGGATCGTCGGATAGCCGGGCAGTGTCGCGCGGGTGTAGTTGGCGGAGAGCTGCACCTTTTTCGGCGCCTCGTGCGCGAGCCGCGTGAGGTCCGGCGAGATCGCCGTCCCGCCGGCGGTGCCGGTCTGTGTCGCGCGGGCGGATTCGGGCATGGGTCAACCCTCCGGTGCGGTGTCTTCCTCGGTCGCCGCCGAGCCATTCGGTTTCCGCGGCGGCTTGGTCGGCACGCCTTCGTCGGGAACCGTGCCGGCCTCTGGATGCCCGGCGCCATCGGGTGCGGTCCCGGTCACGTCGCTGCCGAGGGCGGCGAGGTTCAGGGGCTGCATGATCTCGTTGCCGTTCGGGTCCGGCGGCAGCCGCTCGCCGCGGCGCCATTCGTTGGTCGAGATCAGGCCGGAGAGCTTGCCGATGCGGCCGAGGTTGTAGCGGGTGAGCGGA
This sequence comes from Solirubrobacteraceae bacterium, assembly GCA_035308005.1. GTDB lineage: Bacteria > Actinomycetota > Thermoleophilia > Solirubrobacterales > Solirubrobacteraceae > Palsa-513. Next base: position 3,289 of record DATGHN010000044.1, on the reverse strand, counting down.
TCGGCGCGCAGCAGCGGGCTTTCGTCGAGATCGACGCCCAGGCCCTCCGCATCGAGGTCGAAGGTCTGCACGAATTTCTGCTCGATCATCTCGAGGTCCGGCGCCACCGTCTCGTTGATGTAGCTCTGGTCTTCCTGGATGATCGTCGAGCCGCGCGAGGTGTCCGGCAGCATCAGCTTGCGCAGCGGCACGCCGAGGAAGCGCCCGACGTCGGCCACGCTGACGCCGAGCTGGTTGACGAACTGCAGGTCGACCGCGGTGAGCTGCAGCGGCTGCCACTCCATGCCCTCCTCGAGCACGGCGGTGCGGCCGACGTTCTGGATGCCGGCGCTGAATTCCTGCCACTGCGCCTTGAGGCGCTTCGCCGCCGCGTCGGTCAGCACCTTCGGCGACTTGATGATGCCAGAGGGCCGCGCGCCGTTGCCGACCCAGCGGCTCTGCTGCTGCGAGAGGCCCATGGAGAGCCCGATGCTGTCGCGCGCGAGCCCGATCGTCGAGGCAGCGATCAGCATGTTGAAGCTGATGCCGCGCAGATGCAGGACGTCCTCGGACGGGATCGCGACCGGCAGATCGCGCAGCATGGCGATCTGGAAAAGGCCGAGCCGGTTGACGTTGTAGAACCAGGAGCCGTCCGCCGCCTCGAGCACCAGCACGGCGTCGGGATTGATCAGGATGAGCTCGACCGGGTCGCCGCGGCGGTCGCGCAGGATCGCCGCATAGGCGTTGCCGCGCAGCAGATACGCCACCATCAGATCGCGCATGAACTCGAACCAGGTCTGCACCCGGTTCGGCCGTCGCATCAACTTGGCGATCGGATGATCGGTGACATGCGTGCGGACGCCGGCCTCGTCCTCGCTGAAGACCGACGGCTTGCAGCGCGCCACGTCATGCGCGCGGACGTAGACGGCGCGATAGACCGCCGAGACGGTCATCGCGGTCGCCTGGCTCACCAGCAGACCCGAGGCCGACGGCACCGAGCCCAAGGGCGGGATCAGGCCGTAGCTCGGAACGCCGGCGGCGGCGCGCGCCTCGGGAGACGCGAAGATACGCGAGAACAGGCTGCGCATCGCTTAGCGCGCGACGAGCGCCAGCGCTAGCAGCAGCGCGCCGGCGGCGATGTAGCCCGCCGGCGCATAGACAAGCCACGCGCCGTAGCTGATCAGGCCGATGCCAGAGAGCCCGGCCGCGTCGCGCAGCAGCACCGGGACCGCCTCGGCCAGTTTTGCGGCAGCCTTCAAGGCCATCGGGCCGGTCCCTCGTGAAAGTCGCGTTTTGCTGCAAATTTGCAGCAAGCTCAGCGGGGGCGCCCCCGGTGCGTCCGCTGGCTGTGGTGCGGCTTGCAGAGCGAGCGCAGATTGGTCGGGTCGAGCCGGCGCTCGGGTGCGAGGCGCACCTCGACGATGTGGTCCACCTCGACCGCGGGTTTCGTCTCGCCGGCCTCGGCGCAAAAGACGCACCAAGGATTTTCCCGGAGGTGGGCAGCGCGGAGCTGCTGCCAGTCGGCATCGTAGCCGCGCCGCGCGGCCGAGCCGCGCCGGCGGTCGTAGCGCTGCTCCTGGCTTAAGCCGCCACGGTTGGCCCAGGGCGGTCGGTGCTGCGTCGGACGCGACGGCACTTCAACCGATCACGAGCAGTGCGCGCTCCTCGTAGATGCTGGCCGGATCCTCGCCGCCGATCGCGCGGCCCAGCGCCATGATCGTCGCGGTGATGCCGTCGATGCGGCGGGTCGAGCGGCGCTTCGACGGCATCTTGTTTTCCTTGCTGTCGGTGATCACCACCAGGTTCGACGCCATCCACTGCAGCACCGGGTGGGCGCCGTGCTCGAAGGCGGCGTCCGGCAGCATGTCGAGGAATTCCTTGGTCGGCGTCGTGTAGTTCGCCATGGTCTGGCCGAACTCGACCACGGTGAAGCCCTCGGCCTCGCAATCCGCCGCGAGCGTGCCGGCGTTCCAGGGATCGAAGGCGACGTCGACGATGTCGAAGCGGGTGGCGTCGTCCTTCAGCTGCTCGAAGAGCTGGTGGTAGTCGACCCGGTTGCCCTCGCAGGTCCGGAGCCAGCCGCCGTCCCGCCAGCGGCCGTAATGGGCGCGGTCGCGCGCCTCGCGTTCCGCCAGGGTCGCCGCCGGCGTCCAGAAGCGCGGCAGGATCACCCATTTCGGATCGTCGTCGCCGGGCGGGAAGAGATGCACCAGCGCGGTGATGTCGGACTTGGACGAGAGGTCGATCGCGGTGTGGCAGCGCCGCCCCTCGAGCCGGGCCTCGTCGATCGGCCCCTGCGTGTTGAGCTTCCAGGTCGCGGTCTTGATCGCCTGCTGCACGTCGCTGGTGCGCAGGTTCAAGCGGAAGCGCTTGAAGTCGGCGAGCTCGGCCGGCGAGCTCCGCGCCTTCAAGGCGCGTGACTGCAGGTCGAGGCGGAGCGACTTGATCTCGGCGTAGCCGGGGTTGGCCTTGGCCCAGGTCGCCGGATCGTCCCAGGGATCGTCCTCGTCCGGACAGGCGATATAGGCGAAGTAGCTGTCGTCCTCGAGCACGCCCTCGAGCAGCTTGATCGCGTAATCGTGCTCCTCGTCGTAGGGCGTGCCGACGCGGTCGTCGCCGGCGGTGGTGATCACCCATTCCATCGGCTGGCGCCGCGCGCCGAAGCCTTGCGTCAAGGCCGAGCGCAGGCCGCGCGTCTTGATGCGGTGCAGCTCGTCGACGATCACGAAATGCGGGTTGACGCCGTCGCCGGTGTTCTCGTCGGCGCTGATCGGTTCGAACTTGGAATAGCTCTCCTGGTCGGAGAGGTTGCCCATCAGCACGGTGATCTTCTCGCGCAGCTCGGGCGAGGTCCGCACCATCTCCTTGGCGTCGTTGAAGACGAGCAGCGCCTGCTTGCGCGCGGTCGCCGCCGCGTAGATCTCGGCGCCGGGCTCGCCGTCGAATTTGAGGCCGATGATGCCGACGAAGCCGCACAAGGTCGACTTGCCGTTCTTCTTCGGAATCTCGATGTAGATCGTGCGGAAGCGCCGGCGCCAGACCTGGCGCTCCGCGTCCCAGGCCTGCCAGCCGAAGGCGAGGCCGACGATGAAAAGCTGGTAGTCGTCCAGCTCGAGCACCTGGCCGCGCCACTCGGCCTTGCTGTGGCGGACGAAGCGCGAGATGCCGACATAGTAGGCCGCGGTCTCGGGCGACCAGCGGAGCCCGCGCGCGGCGCCGGCGACGAGGTCGGCGAGGTGGCGTTTGCAGGCGTGCCGCACATGGGGCCCGGCGACGACTGCGCCGGTCACGACCGCTCGGGCGTAGTCCG
>DATGHN010000043.1:0-3882 GCA_035308005.1 Solirubrobacteraceae bacterium | reverse complement strand
TCGCGCGGTCGCCGCCACGATAGAGCGCGCGGCCGCGCTACGGGCGGCTAGTCGGAGCGAGCGTCAGGTGCGGCGGCCGGAGCGGAGGCGGTGGCGCTCGGGACGGCATTCGAGCGCAGCGCGGCGGCGGGGGCGCCGAAGGCTCCGATCGCGCCGGCGAGGGCGGCGGCGAGCAGGCGGATCGCTCCCTGGGTCCTGCGCGGTTGCTCGCTGCTCTCAGCCATGAGCGGAAGTATCAACTCGACGGATGTCGTGCCAGCTAAGCCCGTGCTAAGTCTTTATTAACGGTCAGACGGAGCGCGGTCGCTTGGGCGGAAGCGGCACGAAGCCGCTCGTGCGCTCGATGTAGTCGCGGTATCCCGGGCGGCGTTCTTCGATGTCGCGCTCGAGCATCGGCTTGCCCGATACGCGCGTCAGCGTGAACGTGTCGAGCGCCGGACCGGCAAGCGCCCAAAGCGCGGCGGCGCCGGCGCCGGCGGCGAGGATCCCTAGCCCCCACCACATCGTCGCGTCGCCGAAGTAGTTGGGGTGGCGCGTGTAGCGCCACAAGCCGCGGTCCATGACCTTCCCGCGGTTTGCCTCATCGGCCTTGAAGCGATCGAGCTGGAGATCGCCGATCGACTCGAATCCGAACCCGACCGCCCAGACTGCGATTCCGATCACGTCAACCGCTCCGATCCCGCTGCCGCCTCCGAGCGACCCGCCCGCCTGCAGCGGCAGCGAGATGATCCACATCGCGACCGCCTGGACCAGGAAGACGCGGTAGAGGCTCGTGAAACGAAACCGCTCGCCCTCACGCTCGCGCATCGCGGCGTAGCGGCGATCCTCGCCGCGGCCGGCGTTGCGCCTGCCGATGTGGCCGGCGAGGCGAAGTCCCCACGCCGTGACGAGGATCGCGAGCAGGAGCCGGCGGTCGCGGTCGCCGTGCCCGACCGCGAAGCAGACCCAGCCGATCACGACGAAGCCGAGGCCCCAGGCGGTGTCGATGATCGAGACGTCGCGGATCGCGACGCTCACGGCCCAGACCGCCACCACCAGTCCGAGCGCGCACGCGGCGCTCGCCAGCATCACGGTCCCTGTCATCCGCGAAGCCGCTCGCCCGTCGGGTCATAGAGCGGCTCGCCGGCAACCGATCCCGGCACCCACGCGCCGAAGATGTCGATCTCGACCGGCGCTCCCTCGGCGACCTGGGCGGGGAGGTACGCGTAGGCGATCGAGTGCTCCACGGTGTACCCGTAACCGCCGCTGGTGACCCGTCCGACGACCTCGCCGTCGACGCGGACGGGCTCGTTGCCGAGCGCTATGGCTCGCGGATCGGAAAGCGTGATCGCGCGCAGCCGGCGTGTCGGCTCGCCGAGAGCATCCGAGCCGATGAAGTCCTTGCCCGTGCTGACGCAGAAGCCGAGTCCCGCCTCGAGCGGCGTGTCGTCGGGCGTGATGTCTGTCGCCCATGCCCGGTAGCCCTTCTCGAGTCGAAGCGAGTCGATCGCCCGGTAGCCGCAGGCGAGCAGGCCGTGCGGCTCACCGGCGGCGAACAGCGCCCGCCACAGCCCGGCCCCGTACTCGGTCGGGCAGTAGAGCTCCCAGCCGTGCTCGCCGACATAGGTGACCCGGACCGCGCGCACGGGCACGTCGCCGACGGTGATCTCGCGGAGACGCATGTAGCCGAAGTCGAGCGGGTCGGGTGTAAGTGAGGCGAGGATCTCGCGGGCCCGCGGCCCCCAGAGCCCGAAGCAAGCCCAGCGCGCCGTGACGTCTGTGACGCTCACCGAGCCGTCCTGCGGCAGGTGCGAGCGGATCCAGCTCGCGTCGTGGTTGCCGAAGGCTGTACCCGTGACGATGCCGAAGCGGTCCTCCTCGAGGCGCGCGACGGTGAAGTCGCACTCGATCCCGCCGCGGCGGTTGAGCATCTGCGTGTAGGTGATCTGCCCGACGTCGCGCGTGACGCGGTTGTCGCAGAGTCGCTCGAGGAGCTCCGCCGCACCGGGGCCGCTGACCTCGAGCTTCGCGAACGAGGACTCGTCGAATAGCCCGGCGGCCTCCCGGGTCGCTCGGTGCTCGGCGCCGATCGCGGGTGACCACAGCATCCCGGCCCAGCCGGCCGGCCGCAGCGACTCGTCGCCCGCACCAGCGTTGCTCTCGTACCAGTTGACCCGCTCCCAGCCGGACTTCTCACCGAACGCCGCGTCGTGGGCGAGGTGCCACTCGTAGGCGCTCGAGACACGCAGCGGCCGTCCCGCTTTGCGTTCGTGCCCGGGGTAGCGGATGTCGTAGTAGGTCTCATAGACCTCGCGGGTCCGTTTGAGCGTGTAGCTCGGCGAGCGGTAGTGCGGTCCGAAGCGGCGGATGTCCATGTGCCAGAGGTCGAGCGAGGGCTCGCCATCGGTGATCCACTCGGCCATGACCTTGCCGATCCCGCCGGCGCCGGCCAGGCCGTGGGCGCAGAAGCCGGCCGCCACGAAGAAGCCGCGCACCTCGCTCTCGCCGAGGCAGAACTCATTGTCGGGCGTGAACGCCTCTGGGCCGTTGATCAGCCGGGTGACCGTCACGTCATCCATCGCCGGCACGCGCCGGCGCGAGTTCTCGGTGATCTCCTCAAAGCGCGGCCAGTCCTCCTCGAGCAGGCGGCCGTTGAAATCGGCGGGGATCGCGTCGAGGCCTCCGGCGTCAAGCGCCCATGGGGCGCTGTGACGCTCGTAACCACCCATCACAAGGCCCGCCCCCTCCTCGCGGAAGTAGACGAGCAGGTCGGGGTCGCGGAGCGTCGGCAGGTGCTCGTCGGCGCCGCGCTCGCGGAACGGCTGCGTCACGAGGTATTCGTGGGCGAACGGGATGACCGGGACGCGGACGCCGGCCATCCGCGCGATCTCGGCGGCGAACATGCCGCCCGCGTCGACCACGATCTCGGCCTCGATCGGCCCCCACTCGGTCTGGACGCCGCGAACGCGGCCGCGCTCGACGTCGATGGCCTCTACGCGTGTGTGGGTGAAGATCTGAGCGCCGCCTTCACGCGCGCCCGCGGCGAGCGCAAAGGTCAGCTGGGAAGGGTCGAGATACCCGTCGGTCGCGAGGTATGACCCGCAGCGAACGCCGTCGGTGACCATCAGCGGAAAGCGCTCCTGCGCTTCCTGCGGACTGATCAGCTCGAGCGGGAGTCCGAACGTCTTCGCCCACGCCACCTGGCGGAGCACCTCCTGCTCGCGCTCCGGCGTGCACGCAAGGCGGATCCCGCCGCACTCGACCCAGCCGCACTCGAGCGTCCGGTACAGCTCGACGCTGTACATCATCATCCGCGTAAGCGAGACGCTGCCGCGCAGCTGCCCGACCAGTCCCGCGGAGTGGAACGTCGATCCGCTGGTCAGCTCGTCGCGGTCAAGCAGCACCACGTCTCGCTCGCCGAGCGCCGCGAGGTGGTAGGCGATCGACGCGCCGCCGACACCCCCGCCGATGATCACGATCCGGGCTCGCTTGGGCAGCTCGCGGGGGCGCGCCATGTGTGTGACTCCTGGGGCTCGGAGGACTGGGCGCGCGCACCTTACATCTGTTTGCCGCAAATGGCTCGGGCGCTGTACCTTCTACGGCCTGATGCGTCTCGACGAGCTGAGGGAAGAGGTCGAGGGGGGCACGATCGACACGGTGGTCCTCGCGATCACCGACATGCAGGGCCGCCTGATGGGCAAGCGCCTGCATGCCGAGCACTTCGTCGGCGAGGTTGCAGAGCACGGCGCCGAGGGCTGCAATTACCTGCTCGCCGTCGACGTCGACATGACGCCGGTCGAGGGTTTCGCCATGGCGTCGTGGGAGCGCGGGTATGGAGACTTCGTGATGCGACCGGACCTCGAGACGCTGCGCCGCGTTCCCTGGCAGGAGGGAACCGCGATG
>DATGHN010000042.1:0-3466 GCA_035308005.1 Solirubrobacteraceae bacterium | reverse complement strand
GGCGCAGGAGATGGCGGTCGCTGTCTATGAGCTGATGGGCTGTTCAGGGTTCGCCCGCATCGATCTGATGCTCGAACGCGACTCCGACCAGCTCTACGTGCTTGAGACCAACCCGATCCCCGGGCTGACCGAGACGAGCCTGTTGCCGCAGGCCGCCGACGCGGCCGGGGTGTCCTTCGACGAGGTGGTCGAGCGGGTGCTCGCGGAGGCGCTGGCGCGGTAGCGAGGGTCGGGTGGCTGTGCGTTGCGCCGCGGTCAGCTGTCGCCGGCGGCGAAGTCCTCGGGCGTGACCTGGTCGAGGAACTCCTTGAACTTCTCGACGACGTCGTCGGTGTCCTCGACCTCGTGCTCGAACTCGATCGCCGAATCGGCGATCACCTCCTCGGCCGCGAAGATCGGCGCGCCGACACGCACGGCGAGGGCGATCGCGTCACTCGGGCGGGAGTCGATCTCGAGCTCGCGGCCGGCCACCTGGAGGGTGATCTGGGCGAAGAAGGTGTTGTCGCGCAACTCGGTGACGGCGACCTGGGTGCAGCGCACGTCGAGCTCGCCAAGCACGTCGCAGAGCAGGTCGTGGGTCATCGGCCGCGGCGTCGTCGCGCCCTGGAGCTTCATCAGGATCGACGCCGCCTCGGGGTGGCCGATCCAGATCGGCAGAAACTTGTTGCCGTCGGCGGTCTTCAACAAAACGATCGGCTGCTTGCCGACCATGTCGAAGCTGACGCCATAGATGACCATTTCCTGCACGCGCGCGCTCCGTCGAGCCGGGGACTTTTCAAGTATAGGTCGCGCCTGACGGCGGGTTCGCGGGTCGCCGGGCCGCGTAGCGGAGCGTCAGAACGCCCGCGATGACGAGCGGCACGAAGTTCGAGACGTGCAGAACGAGCGCGTAGGGAAGCGCCGCACTGCTGTGCACGTGGTAGGCGGCGAGGGCCGCGACGCCCGCCGCCTCGAACACTCCGACTGCCGCCGGCGGCGAGGGAATGATCATCGAAAGGCCGATCACGACGGTCACGAGGATGCCGGCCCCGAAGCCGCGCGAGGGCTCGAAGGCGAGCAGGACGCACCACGCCCAGACGGCGGATGTGAGCCACGCCGCGATGCTCCAGAGCAGCGCCTCGAGCGCGACGCGGTGCTCGCGAAGCCCTGACAGGCCCTCGTGTAGCAGCGCCGCCTCGCGCTGGACGCGCTCCTGTGTCAGGCCGGGGATGCGTCCGAGCGGGCGGACCAGCCAAAGCAGGGGCCGGTCGCCGTGCACGGCGAGGAGCCAGATCACGAACGCGAGGCCCGCCGCCGCGACGCCGGCGAGGATCGCGGCCGCCTCGAACCAGCTTTCGTGCGGCAGCCACGGCGAGGCCACGAAGAAGACGATCAGGATCGAGAGGACGTCGTAGGCGCGCTCGACCAGCGCCGTGCCGACGATCTCGGCGGCCGGGGTCTGGGTACGCTGGGTGAGGGCGACGACGCGGGCCGCTTCGCCGGCGCGCGCGGGCATGATGTTGTTGAAGAGGTAGCCGATCAGCGTCGCGGCGACGATCGGGGGGCGGGCGGGTCGCCGCGCCGGCGCGAAGAGCGATCGCCAGCGCATCGCGCGCATCAGGATCTGGGCGGCGAAGGCGGCCATCGCCGGGACGAGCCACCACGCGTCGCAGTGCTTGAGCGCGAGCCACGCCTTGTGCCAGTCGACGCCGCGGACCGCCAGGTAGGTGAACAGCGCGGCGAGCAGCAGCGTCGCGCTCAGTGCGATCGCCCGTCTCCCCGGCCGCCGGCGCCCGGGCCTCGCTGAGTGCTCGCGCAGGCCGCCCGCCGAGGCCGTGGCCTGATGTCCTGCGGCCTCGCTCACTGCGAGCGAGCCTATCGGACCGCGACGGCCCTTTAGAAGCGAGCGCTACGGTTCGCGGTCGCGATGGACGTCCTCGCCGTGTCAGCGGCACTCGAGGCTGTGGGTGGCTTCCTGGTGCTCGCAGTCGGCTACGGAACGGTCTGGGCGCTCTGGCATTTCATCTTCAAGGAGCGCAACGGGGACGAGTGACCGAGGCGGGCGGCGGGGCGGTCACAAACGACCGCCGCGGCGCTACGTAGGGGGTAATGGAGGGCGCTGCTCGGGCAGATTCCCGGGCGCGCGGGGCAGCCGCCCGCCCCGCCGACCCGGCGACCGAGCGCAGCAGGGTTGCAATCCCCGTCACCGGGGAGCTGCGGCTGTTGCGTTACTTCATCGCGGTCGCGGAGGAGCTTCATTTCGGCCGTGCCGCGCTGCGCCTAGGGATCGCCCAACCGCCCCTCTCGACGGCGATCCGCACGTTCGAGCGCCAGCTCGGCGTCGAGCTGTTCCGGCGCAGCTCGCGAAACGTCGAGCTGACGGCGGCCGGAGAGACGCTCCTGCGCGGCGGGCGCCGGGTGCTTGCGCTCTACGGCGAGACGCTCGGGGAGGTCGCCGCGCAGGCGCGCGCGGACCAGGGACGGCTGAGTGTGGGCTTCGACGAAACGACAGCGCTGCTGGCGACGCGGCTCGTCGGCGCGTTCGCGGCGGTGCAGCCGGACGTCGAGCTCGATCTGCGCTCGGTCGGCGCCGGGGAGAACGGCCTCGCGTTCGACGTCGCCGTCGTGCGCCTGCCGGCGGCAGACGTGACGCTGCGCTCGCAGGTCGTTGCGTCAGAGCGCCGCGTCGCGCTGCTTGCGCCGACACATCCGCTGGCCGCTCGCTCGCTGCTGCGCTTGAGCGAGGTGCTCGCCGCGGGCGCGGTTCTGGTGCGCGGTAGCGAGCCGGGCTGGCCGGAGCGTGACACGCCGGTCGCCACTCGCGACGAACTGGTCGTGCGGGTTGCGGCGGGGCGGGTCGTCGGCGTCGCGCCCGACTGCGTCGCGAGCGCCCTGTGCGCCGAGGCGGGGCTCATCGGGCTACCGATCGCGGACGCTCCAACGAGCGAAGCGGGCCTTGTTTGGCGGCGCAGCGGCGCCGCCACACCGGTACGCCGCTTCGTGCAGACTGCGCTCGATGTCAACGGCGACGATCAACGAGCGATCGGCTGATGGCGTCGCCACCGCATGCAACGGCCGGCTACGCCCGCTGCACGCGCAGCGTCTTCACGCGCGCGCGCCGGCCGGCGGGCCGGCGTGGTTGCGCGATGGCTAGCCGCCGCCTCGACTCGCGCAGCGATCGCACCCTGCTCGAGCTCGCGGTCGGCAGCGAGCCGGAGGCGTTCACGGTCTTCTACGAGCGCCACGTCGATGTCGTGCTGGCCTTCCTGCGCCGGCGCACCGCAAACCCCGAGGCCGCCGCCGATCTGATGGCCGAGACTTTCGCCGCGGCGCTGCTGGCCCTGCACGCGAGCAAGGACCCGCGCGAGATCGAGGTCCCCGTCGCCTGGCTCCTCGGCATCGCGCGCAACAAGCTGTTCGAGAGCTACCGCCGCGGCCGCGTCGAAGCGGCCGCGCGGGAGAAGCTCGGGCTTCAGCCGCTGTCGCT
>DATGHN010000041.1:0-4590 GCA_035308005.1 Solirubrobacteraceae bacterium | reverse complement strand
ACGCCCTGGCGCAGCACGTCGTCGGCCTCGCGGAAAGCGTCCAGCATCGAGGTGCGACGCTCGACCACGGCGAGCAGCTTCTCGTTTGGGATCACGATCAGCGTGTCGACGACCTCGCGCAGTCGGTCGATCCCGTCGGTGGCCTGCCGCCCGCGCTGTGCGCCCTCGAAGTCGAACGGCCGCGTCACGACGCCGACCGTGAGGGCGCCGATCTCGGCCTTGGCGATCTCGGCGATCACGGGGGCCGCGCCGGTACCCGTGCCGCCGCCTTCGCCTGCGGTGACGAAGACCATGTCCGCGCCCTTCAGCGCCTCCTTGATCTCATCGCGCGACTCGGCAGCCGCGCCGAAGCCGACGTCGGGGTTGGCGCCGGCGCCGAGGCCCTTGGTCAGATCGGTGCCGATGTGAAGCTTGACGTCGGCGTCGCACATGGCGAGCGCCTGGGCATCGGTGTTCGCGGCGACGAACTCGACTCCCCGAAGACCGGCATCGACCATCCGGCTGACGGCGTTGGTGCCACCGCCGCCGACGCCGACGACCTTGATCACTGCGAGATAGCTGCCGCCTTCCATGTCTTGTCCAGACCTCGAGTCAGAATGAAGGGTTTTGGGCGGGCACCGCGAATGGCCCCGCAAAAGCCACGTTATGCGGGGCTTCGGGCGAAAGTCAATGCGCCCCTATCATCGCAACTTTCGTTGCAGATCGCCGAACCCTCAACCGCGACCCGAAGGAGGGCCGCGATCGACACTCAACCTGAAGTATAGCTTGAAGGTGCGAGAAGGTCGGGATTGAGGAGCGTCGAGACGGACGACGCGTTGCTCGGCGCGTTGAGCAGCCCGCCCGAGGAGGGGTCGGTCGCGCCGCTCGTCGAGGGGTCGGCGACCATCGCCGCCGGGCGCGACGGGACCTCCACGTCGATGTAGGCAGCGCCGCGCGAGCTTGGGTCGGCGAGGACCGCCGCCGCCGAGTCCCACTTGGCGTGCGGCAGCGCGTCGTTACCGAAGATCAGGCGCGGGCCGCGGTGGAGGTAGACCGTGAGCAGTCCCTTGACCGAGCTCACCGAGACGACCCGGCGCCGAAGCGCCGCGGGCGCGTCGGCCATGATCTGAAGCGCGACGAGCACGAACGGGTCGCGTGTCGCCCCGCGCACCAGCTTCGTGTCGGTTCGCAGCACGACGAGGTGCTGCATGTGGACGCCGCTGACGATCGCTCCGGTCGCGTCGACCATTACCAGGCGGTGGTCGAGGTCCAGGCGAGCGACCGGCGTCCGCGTGTCGACGGAGATGCTGACCCCGTGGGGAAAGTGGGTCGTAGCGGTGATCTGGGTGATCAGCGAGTAGTGCGCGACTGCCGCGCGCAGCGCCCCGACTGAGAAGTCGGTTGTGGTCTGGCTATGAGCGGCTGCGCGCAGCTCCGCGCCGACCTGCGGGAGTGCGGTCGCCGGCAGGCCGGAGACCTCGATCTGATCGACCGAGAACAGCGGGCTGTCGCGCAGGACGAGCCAGCCGCCGATCGCAAAGACGGGCACGCCGATCGCGCAGATCAGCTTGAGGCGCAGACTCATCGAGCGCAGCCGCGCTATCAGCGCCCCGACGGGCAGATGCGGCAGCGAGACCGGGCGCGGCAGAGCCTCGAGGCGCAGATCGCCGACTCGCCCCGAGCCCGGCACGCGAGGCGGCCTGATCGAGCGCAGGCGAATCACAGGCACTCCTTCGCGCTTTGCGCGCAAACCCCTACCGCAGCGGGCAAAGATCCCTACTGCCAGGGAAAGGCGGCATCCCCGAGCAGCTGGACCTCGGGTTCGAGCTCGATCCCGAAACGCTCGCTGACGCGACGGCGGCCGGCGTCGAGCAGCGCGAGGATGTCGGCGGTGCTCGCGCCGCCGGCGTTCTCGACGAAGTTGGCGTGCTTTCGCGAGAAGCGCGCCCCGCCGACGCGCAGATCGCCCACGCCCGCCTCCGCGAGCAGCTCGCCCGCCGTCCGCCCGCCAGGCGGGTTCTTGAACGTCGAGCCGAACGTGCGGATCCCCTTCGGCTGCGCCGCGTGACGGCGCTCGCGCATCTGCGCGAGGACGGCGCGGACGTCCTCGCTGGGTGCGGGCGTGAGCACGAAGCGCGCGCGCACGACGATCTCACCGCCGCCAAGCGAGGAGGACCGATAGGCGAAGCCCAGCTCTTCCGGCGCGCGCCGCGCCAAGCCTGCGTGAGTCGCGATCTCGACCCACTCGAGCACGTCGGCGAGGACCCCGTCGTAGGCGTTGGCGTTCATCCGCACCGCCCCGCCGACGGTGCCCGGGATGTTGACGGCGAACTCGATCCCGCCGAGCCCGAGCCGCGCCGCCGCCGCGGCGATCGCCGGCAACCGCGCGCCGCCGCCGCAGACCAGGGTGTCGCCGTCGCGCTCGATCCGCGCCAGTTCGCCCTCGAGCTTGACGACGAGCCCTCGGACCCCGTCGTCGGCCACGAGCAGGTTCGATCCCGAGCCGACCGCGTGCACGTCAAGCGCCCGCTCCTGCGCCCAGCGCAGAAGCTCGAGTAGCTCCTCCGGCGTCGTCGCGGCGGCGAAGAACTCGGCGGCGCCGCCCGTGCGCACCGTCGTCAACCGCGCGAGCGAATAGGCCGGCTGCGGCTCAACCACCCCCGGCCTCCACCAGCTCGCCCCCGAGTTGATCGATGTCCCCGGCGCCCATCACGACGACGATGTCACCGGCGCCCGCGAGCGCCTCGACCGCCGCGCGCGCCGCGTCGCGCTGCGGCATCCAATAGACGGGTCGCCCGCCGGCGGCGTCCGCGGCGGCCTCCGCGACACGCAGCCCGCTTGTGCCCGGAAAGTCCTCGGCGAGCTCGCGCGCCGGGTAGACGTCGAGCACGACGACCGCGTCGGCGGCCGCGAGTGCCGCGCCAAGCTCGCGGGCGAGGGCCAGCGTGCGCGAATAGAGGTGCGGCTGGAAGGCCGCCACGAGGCGCCGCGGCTCAAGCGTCCGCGCCGCCTCAAGCGTCGCCGCGATCTCACTCGGATGGTGTGCGTAATCGTCATAGACCGCCGCCGACGAAGCCGTGGCGCCGAGGCGCTCGAAGCGCCGCGCGGTTCCGGCGAAGGACGCAAGACCTCGCGCCGCCACCTCCGCCGGGACGCCCGCGAGCGCCGCCACACGCAGCGCCGCGGCGGCGTTTCGCGCGTTGTGGAGGCCCGCGAGCGGCAGCTCGAGCTCGACGCCTTCAAAATGAAGGCGCACGGAGCCGTGGCCGAGGCGGGCGTCCGAGGCGTCGTAGGACGCACACGGCCCATCGCGGAGCGCAAGAAGCTCCGGGCGATCCCAGATCACCGCCTGCGCCGCTCCGGCGAGGAAACGGCGGTAGACGTCCTCGAGCTCGGCGAGTGAGCCGTAGGCGTCGTGGTGGTCGAGCTCGACGTTGGTGAGAACCGCGATCTCGACGTGCAGCTCGAGCAACGAGCGATCCGACTCGTCGGCCTCGACGACGAGCCACTCGCTCTCGCGCCACTCGCCGTTTCTACCGCTCTCGCGCAAAAGGCCCCCGACCAGGTAGCCGGGGTCAAGGCCGCCCGCGCGCAGCGCGGCGACGATCATCGCCGAGGTTGTCGTCTTGCCGTGCGCGCCGGCGACGGCGATCGTCCGCCGAAGCGCCGTCAGCTCGCCGAGCAGCTGCGCGCGAGAGAGAACCGCCAGTCCCCGTTCGAGCGCCGCGACGCGCTCGACGTTCTCGGCGCCGATCGCGCTCGAACAGACGACCTCGACGCCGTCTCCCGGCGGAACGTTCTCGGCGCGGTGCCCGATCGCCGCGACGAGGACGCCGTCAGCCTCAAGCGACGCCGAATAGACCGACGCGGCGCGATCCGACCCGCTCACCTCGGCGCCGAGCGCCTGCGCGGCGCGCGCGTAGGCGCTCATGCCGGCTCCGCCGACGCCGACGAAATGAAGCCGCCGCCCGCGCCAGGGCGTCGCCGCGCTCACTGCCGCCTACCGGCCGCCGCGAGCACGAGCTCCGCCACGTCGCTCGCCGCCTGCGGTCGCGCGAGCGCGCGTGAGGCGGCCGCCATCGCCGCGAGCTTCTCCCGATCGCCGCTCAGTCGCCCCACCTCAGCCGCGAGGCGCTGCGCGTCGCAGTCGGCGTCGAGCAGCACGACCGCCGCGCCGCCGCGCTCCATCCAGCGAGCGTTGCCGAGCTGGTGGCCAGCACTCGCCGCCGGGTAGGGCACGAGGATCGCCGGGCGGCCATAGGCGGCGATCTCGAAGATCGATCCGCCCGAACGCGCAACGACGAGGTCGCTCGCCGCGAGCGCAGCGGCGAAGCGCTCGCGATCGAGGTACTCGCGCAGGTCGTAGCCCGCCCGCCGCGGTCGAGACGAGAGCGACGGCCAATCGCGGGCGCCGGTCACGTGCAGCACCCGGTAGTCGCCGTCGAGCCCGTCGATCGCCGCCTCGTTGATCCGCCGCGAGCCGAGCGAGCCGCCGAAAACGAGCACGAGCAGCTCCCGATCGCCGACGCCGAGCGCCGCGCGGGCCTCAACGCGGCCGGCGGTCGGCGGCGCGACCGGCCGCCCCGTCACGACATAGCGGCGGCCGTCGCG
>DATGHN010000040.1:0-8258 GCA_035308005.1 Solirubrobacteraceae bacterium | reverse complement strand
CCGAAGGCGGCTTTCGCCAGTTTGCGCCAACGGCATGCGCGCTTGCAGGCCGCGGCGGAGCGGCGCGCCGCTGGCGGCTGCCGCGGAAACGAAAACGCCGCCCATCGGGCGGCGCGGTTGCTTCAGGCTGAACCCCGGCTCACGTGCCGGTGTCCCCGGCACGTGAGCGGCACGGGGATTGTGCTACGCCTCGAGCGGGTGGCGAACCACCGCCAGGCGCCGCAGGTTTTCCAGGAACAGGGCCTTATCGATCCGACCTTGGAAGATCGGGACGCCCATCTCCATGCACTTGGAGATCACTTCGCGGCGTTCGAGGCCTGCTTCGCGCGCGAGCTCCGTGGGCGTCAGGTGATTCGCCATCGGTGCGTCCCTCCTGTTTCGTGACCGAACCTAGATATACAACTTCGTCAGGACGGATACAAGCCCGCATTCGCACAAGATCGAACGTCTTCGACGCCTCCTCGGCCATTCGTCGGGGCCTCGGTGGGTGGGACTTGCCACCATGGCCGCAGCGGCGACTGTGGGATACTGCTGCGTCTCTCGGGGCGTGGCGCAGCCTGGTAGCGCGCACCGTTCGGGTCGGTGAGGTCCCCGGTTCAAATCCGGGCGCCCCGATATTCCTCCAGCGCCGGTGACCCGCGAATCGCCGCAGACGGCCGGTTTCGGCGCGCGGTTTCGCTGACGGATTGCGAGCCACCTGACAGGATGGGCCGATGCTGACTGAGGTGGCCGACGGCGTGTGGGTTCGCCAGAGCGCGTGGGTCTGGACCAATTCCACCGTGGTGCGAGGGGAGGCTGGGTTGATCCTGATCGATCCCGGCATCGATGGTTCCGAGCTGAACCAGCTCGCGGATGACCTGGAGGCGCTCGGCATTCCGGTGGTCGCCGGGTTCTCGACCCATCCCCACTGGGACCACCTGCTCTGGCATGCCAGGTTCGGCGATGTGCCGCGCTACGCCACCGCTGCCGCCGCCGACGCTGCAGGCGAAGCCCGCGAGCGAGCGCAGGCGATGGCCGCCGAGAGCGCGTCGGGCATTCCCCTCGAGCTGATCGCGCTCGTCACCCCGCTGCCCGCGGACGGCGGAGTCGTGCCGGGCGAGATCGTCGAGCATGAGGCCCACGCGGTGGGCCACGCCGCGATCCTCCTCACGGATCGTGGCGTCCTGCTCGCCGGCGACATGCTCTCCGACGTACTGATCCCGCTGCTCGACGCTCGCCGTCCCGACCAGGTGGGCGCCTACGAGGCGGCACTCGCGCGGCTGGAGGAGGCCGCCAGGCACGTCGCTGTGGTGGTTCCCGGTCACGGCGCCGTTGCCCAGGGTCCCGACGTGGCGGCCCGCCTGGCCGCCGATTGTGCCTATATCGAAGCGCTGCGGCGAGGAGACGAGCCGGTCGATGCGCGTCTGGATGTGGACTGGCTCTCCCGCCCCCACCAGTCGAACCTGGAGCAGGCGCGAGGGTCTCGCGGCTAGCTGACGGTCGCCGAGCGCGCTTCGCGGTGGACCGCGTAGGTCTCGCTTGCGGCGACGCCCGCGATGACGAGAGCGGCGGCCGGGTCCGCCCACCACCAGCCGAACGCGTGAAACAACGCGAGGCCGACCAGGGCCAGCAGCGCTGTCCCCGCGCCGATTGCGGTCATCGAGCTGTCGCCCCGCAGGGCATGGCTGCCGAGGCCGGAGGCGATCCGCCGCTTGCCGAGCGCGAGTGGCGAGAGCACCACCACGGCGATCCCCGCAGCGGCCAGGGAAAGCGCCGAGCTGTCCGGGTGCTCGTGCTGGGCGAGCGCTTTGATCGCTTCCGCGCCAACGGCAATGCTCACGAGCGCCAGCGCTACGACGATGACCAGCGCGGCGCGACGCTCGGCATGCGTGGAATTGACCGGGTGCGTGCGCTCGGCGCGAAAGCGCCACACCAAAACGAGCGAGCCAGCCAAATCCGCGAGCATGGCCAGGCCGGAGCCGAGGACCGCGACGGTGTGCTCGGCCACGCCGACGGTGACCGAGAATGACCCGACGAGAGCGCCGGCGCAGACCGAGGCGACGCTCAGGTAGAGCGCCCACGTAAGCAGCCTGGAACGCTCATCCCGCGACTCGACGTGAATCGTCACGCGCCGACTGTAGCCGTGCGGTCCAAAACCGCACGCCGTCGCGCGGTCCTACTGGGTGTCTGCCGCGGGGATCAGGTCGGTGAGCGCGGTGTCGGGGTCGCGCAGCAGCGCCGACTCGACGGGCTGGCGCGAGCGGACCAGCGCCTGCACGTGTTCGTTTACGTCCCAGACGTTGACGTTCATGCCCGCGATCACGCGGCTGTCCTTGATCCAGAACGCGACGAATTCGCCCGCGTCTCGGTCGCCGCGGAAGACGACCTCGTCCCAGTCGGTGGCGAACCCGGAGTACTCCATGCCGACCTCGTACTGGTCGGAGAAGAAATAGGGGATGCGGTCGTAGCTGACCGCCTCGCCGAGCATCGAGCGCGCAGCTGCGGGGCCCTGGTTGAGGGCGTTGGACCAGTGCTCGAGGCGAAGGCGCCGGCCGAAGAAGGGGTGCCAGGCGTTCGCCACGTCGCCCGCCGCGAAAACATTCGGCGCCGATGTGCGGAGCGCGTCGTCGACGGCGATGCCGTTGTCCAGATCGAGGCCCGCCGCACGAGCCAGCTCGAGCGCCGGAACGACGCCGACGCCAACCACGGCGAAGTCGCATTCGATCGTGCGGCCGACGCTCGTGCGGACCGCCGACACGCGGTCCTCGCCTTCGAAGGCGTCAACGCCCTGCTCGAGTGCGAGCTCGACTCCGTGCTGGGCGTGAACGTCGCGGTAGAAGGCGCCGATCTCCGGTCCGAAGATGCGCTCGTTGGGAAGCGCGAGCGGGTCGATGAGCGTCACCTCGACGCCCTTCTGCCGCGCCGAAGCCGCCACCTCCGAGCCGATCCACCCGGCGCCGACGACCGCGAGCCGGCCGCCGCGCTCGATGCGGTCTCGCAGTGAGTCCGAGTCGGCGAGGGTGCGCAGGTAGTAGATCTCCTCGAGGTCGGCGCCCGGGACCTGGATGCGCCGCGGCTCGGCGCCGGTCGTCAGCAGCAGCTTGTCGAAACTGATCGAGTGCCCGTCATCCAGCTCGATCCTGCGCTCACCGATGTCGAGCGCCGTCACGGTGTGCCCGGTGATCAGGCGGATTTCCTGTTCGTCATAGAAGCCCGCCTCATGGACGAACGCCTGCTCGGTCTCTGACTCGCCGCGCAGGTGGTCCTTGCTGAGCGGTGGACGCTCGTAGGGTCGCTCGGGGTCGGCGCCGATGAGCACCACCTCGCCGTCGAAGCCGCGCTTCCGGAGCTCCTCGGCCGCCTTGGCGCCGGCGAGGCTCGCGCCAACGATCGCGAAGGTCTGCTTGCTCATGTGCGCCTCCCTCGGGCGAGAAGATCATGGCTGCATCCGCCGCTAATCCTTGCACCCGAGTTAGCGCGCTCAACTGGGGCCGCCGAGCTTGGCCGCGGCAGCCGTCCCCTCTCCGACCTCGGGCGCAGGCCCGAGGATCGGTAATCCTTGCGATGCCACGCGAAGCAACCTCGCTACGCTCGCGGCGTGACGTCTGAGGAGCTGGCCAACCTGGCGCTTCTGCGCCGTGCCCGCGACCTGATGGATCGCGAGTATTCACGCCCGCTCGACGTCGCGGAGCTCGCCCGCGCCGCGCTGATGTCTTCCGGGCACTTCTCGCGCCAGTTTCGCGCGGCGTACGGCGAGACGCCGTACGCCTATCTGATGACGCGGCGGATCGAGAGGGCGAAGGCGCTTCTGCGCCTCGGCGAGCTGTCGGTCACGGAGGTCTGCCTCGAGGTTGGGTGCGTGTCGCTTGGGTCCTTCAGCGCCCGCTTCACGGAGCTGGTTGGCGAGACGCCGACGGCCTACCGCGGTCGCGACCACAGCGGGCTGACGAATGTGCCGGGCTGCATCGCCAGGGACGCGACCCGTCCGAGCCGTAAACCGAGCAGGATCGAAGAAGCGCAGGCGGCTTTGGCGCCTTAACGTTGGGGCCATGAACCTCACCGTCTCCACCTGCTTTGTATTGGTCCACGACCCGGACCTGGCGTCGACCTTCTATCGCGACACGCTTGGCCTCGAGCTTCGCAACGAGGTGTCGCGCGGGGAATTCCGCTGGATCACCGTCGGTTCGGTCTCGCAGCCTGACGTCGCGATCGTCCTGACCAATTATCTGAACGGGAGCCCGGCCGACGGCGACGCGCTCGCCGCCCTGGTTGCCAAGGGCGCCCTGAACGGCGTCCACTTCCGTACCGACGACCTCGACGGCACCTTCGAGAAGGTACGCGCTGCCGGCGCTGAGATCGTTCAGGAGCCGACCGAGCAGCCGTGGGGCACGCGCGACTGTGCAGTCCGCGACCCCTCGGGCAACCTGCTGCGGATCGACCAGCCGCCGCGCTAGCGCTAGTCCCGCGTGATCAGGCGCGAGCCGCGCCCGTGCGTCGCGAAGCTCGAGGACCAGCGGATCAGCACCACCACGCGGTTCTGGAAGCCGACGAGATAGAACAGGTGGACGACGAGCCAGGTCGCCCAGGCGATGAAGCCGCTCAGGCGCAGGCCGTGAATGTCAGCGACGGCTGCGCCGCGTCCGATCGTCGCGAGGTTCCCCTTGTCGCGGTAGCGAAACGGCTTGAGCGCGCGGCCGGCAAGGCGCGCTCGCACTAGGCGCGCGACGTAGCGCCCCTGCTGGATGGCGACCGGCGCGACGCCGGGAAGCCCCATCGGCGAGCCGTCGGGCGCCCGCACGCGCACCATGTCGCCGAGCGCGAAGACCTCGGGGTGTCCGGCGAGGCTCAGGTCACCCTCGACAGTGACGCGCCCAGCGCTGTCGAGTTCGGCGCCCGCACGGCGCGCAAGGACCGCCGCGAGGTCCTCGCCCGATACGCCGGCGGCCCAGATCACGTTGCTCGCGGCGATTCGCTCGTGGGCCCCGCCGTCGCGGCTGATCGTCACCGAACCAGCGTCGATCTGCTCGACGCGCGTCGCGAGCATCACGCTGACGCCGAGTCGCTCGAGCGAGCGAGCGGCCCGCTTCGAGAGCGCCGGCGGGAAGCTCGTCAGGAGGCGGTCGAGCGCTTCGACGAGCACGATCCGGGCGCTGCGCGGGTCGATCGATCGGAAGTCGCGTCGCAGCGTGTCGCGCGCGAGTTCGGCGATCTGGCCGGCCATTTCGACGCCGGTCGGCCCGCCGCCGACGACGACGAACGTGAGCAGTTCGGTCCGCATGCGCTCATCGGTCGCCATCTCGGCCGCCTCGAACGCGCGCAGGATTCGCGCCCGAACCGCCAGCGCGCTCTCGAGCGACTTGACCTCGAGAGCGAACTCCCGCCAGTCGTCGTGGCCGAAGTAGTTGTAGTGCGAGCCGGCGGCGACGATCAGCGTGTCGTAGGCGAGCGTCGCCGGCGCCGCGACGCCGCCGGCGGAGCGCAGATGGAGAACCCGCGCGGCGAGGTCGACGTCGTGCACCTCGGCGAGCATCACCTCGACGTTCCCGGCGCGCTTGAAGATCGCGCGCAGCGGATAGGCGATTTCCGACGGCGACAGCGCGCCGGTCGCAACCTGATAGGTCAGCGGCTGAAACAGGTGGAAGTTCTGGCGATCGATGAGGACCACCTCGACGGACGCGTGGCGAAGCCCCTGCGCGGCTCGCAGGCCCCCGAATCCGCCTCCCACCACGACGACGCGATGCATCTCGGGCTGAACGCTACCCGTGCGAGGAGTGGCTCCACGTACACCTCTGGGGGCTCCCAGTTGGTCGGCGCGTGCGCTGTCATACACCTATGCCTTGCTGCGCAGAGCTTGGGAGATGGAGAGGCGACTGGAGAGGGACCTCCGCGGCTCGCCGCGGCGCCCGCAGCGACGCCCTCCTCGCCAGCCTCCCAAGCCTTCGCGTCGGCCGCCACGAGTTCGGTCTCTGCGCTCGCCCGCACATCCCCGGCGAGCGAGGCCAGTCAGCGCGCCGCGCGCGCAGCGACGTCGGCTGCCTGATCGCGGTGGCCGATGCCGGGCACGGCGAGCATCAGCTCGGCTGATTAGCCGTTAGCGCGGCGAGGACAGCCTCAGGCCGCCATCGTCGATCCCCGGCCCCCTGGCGCGGAAGGCCGGGACGGTTTCGCTCGTGACGAGCCCCGTCTCGCTCGTCAGCGAGTCGATCAGGGCGAACCACCGCTCGCAGCGGCGCGGCGTGTCGACGACGAGAGTCACCACCGGGACGCGCCGGCGAAGCTGCCAGAGGCGGTCCCCATGCGGCTCGTGATCGCCGTGGTAGCCGCGAATGCCGCGCAGCGTCGTCGCGCCGGCGGCGCCGGCCTCGCGCAGGGCTCGCACGAGGCGGTGGTAGAGCGGCTCGCCGTCCGATCGCGACTGCTCGCCCGCGTAGACCGTCAGCTTCTGCCAGACGCCGAGACCCGAGGCATCGTTCTCGGCGACCGCACGCGGCGTCGCCAGAAGACGCCCGTCGCGCTTGCAGACCTCGACGCGTTCGAGGGTCATCAGAGGCTGATTGAGCAGCGCAGTGAGCTCGCCCATGGCCGCTTCGATCAGCGCGCTGTCGCCGACCGCCACGACGAGCATCGGGACGGCGGTGTTGCGGGCGAAGAAGGCGGCGCGGCGGCGCTCGCCGTGAAGCGTCCCGTCGACGCCGAGCAGGACGGTTGCGCCTGCGATTGCGCGGCTGTGCAGCAGATCGACGACGGCCTCGTGTGCGGTCCGCCCGTCGCCGGCGCGTTCGTGGCGGCCGAGGTAGACGGTCAGCTTGACCTCTGCGCCGAGCGCGTGCGGCTCGGCGGACGCGCTGACCAGCCGCGCTCGCTCGAGTGTGACGAGCCCGTCAAACGAGAGCGTGCTGACCTCGGCGAGCGCGGCCTCGACGTGCGGGCGGGTGCCGATCGCGAGGCTGACGACCGGAAGGTCCTCGGACAACGTCAGGACGCGGTCGGTGCGAAGGCGCTGCTTGGCGCCGAATCCTTCGACGCCGCGCAGCAGGATGCTCGCCGGCAGGGCGTGGCGGGCGTGGATCTCGCTCAGCTGATCGGCGAGGAAGCCGCCGCCGGCGCTGCGGCGGTCGCGCTCGCCGAAGTAGACGGCCAGGCTCAGGAACTCCTCGTTCAAAGCGCCGCTCCGAGTCCGCGTCCCGCCCACGCGGCGAGCAGGCCGAGCAGGAGGCTGACGGCGAAATTCAGCGCGGCCAGCCGCAGTCGCCCGTCCTCGGCGAGGCGGTGACTCTCGAAGGCCCAGGTGCTGAAGGTGGTGAAGGAGCCGATCAGGCCCGTGCCGAGCAGCTCGCCCGCGTTGGCGCTGAGCGCGACGCCGGCAAAGATTCCGAGCACGAACGACCCGCTGACGTTGACGGCCAGCGTGCCGAACGGGAAGCCGCGGCCGATCGCCGCGGCGACCGACCCGTCGAGCAGGAAGCGCGCGAGCGCGCCGACTCCGCCGATCAGGCCGACGCCGATCACGAGGCCCGCGCTCATCCGCTCCACCGTGCCCGTCGCGTCAGACCGCTCGCGAACGCGACGGCCGCAAAGCCGGCGAGGATGCTCGCGGCGGCGTAGGCGAGCGCGAGGCCGAGGCGGCCGGCGTCGAGCATCTCGAGGATCTCGATCTGCATCGTCGAGAACGTCGTCAGCGCGCCGCAGAAGCCGGTCCCAAGGAGCGGGCGGCGGTAGGCCGACAGCGGCAGCCGTTCCTGCAGGCGCGTCGTGAAGTAGCCGAGCATGAACGCCCCGGCGATGTTCACGATGAACGTCGCCCAGGGCCAGCGCCCCGGGTCGTGCGTGATCGCGTCGGCGAGCTCGGCGCGGGCGATCGCGCCGGCGAAGCCGCCGGCGAAGATCGCGGCGATCTCGCGGCCGTCAAAGCGCATCGCAGCGCCGAAAGCTGACGGACGGGGATGACGCTACGGCGATGAGCTGCTCCATGCGGCCTCCAGGGACGTCCAAGTAGAGGCCATCAGCGGAGAAGCCGCGGTTATGGAGCGAGCCTCATCGCTCGCGTTCAGCCTAGCTCAAGCGCCGCCGTAGCTGACGACCAGGTCGGTCGCCACGCCGAGCAGGAAGCCGGCCGCGAGCAGGTAGAGCCCGAGCTCGCGGTGGCCGTAGCGGCGCATCGCGCCCCAGATCTCGCCGATGACGTAGAGGATCGCGCCGCCCGCGAGCGCGTAGAAGAGCAGTTCGAGCGGACCCGAGTCGACCTGGTAGCCGATCATCGAGCCCACAAACGTCGGCCC
>DATGHN010000039.1:0-7844 GCA_035308005.1 Solirubrobacteraceae bacterium | reverse complement strand
CGCGTGAGCTCGAGCAGCCCCGTCAGGTCGAGCATTCCCTCGATGCGGTAGACGTCGCGCGGCGACACGGCGAGCGCGGTCGTCAGCTCGCCGAGCAGTCGCGGCGAGATCCGCGCTCCGACCTCGACGCGCACGACCTCGCCGAGGCGGCGGCGGCGAAGCTCGTCCTCGACCGCCTGGAGCAGGTCGTCAGCCTCATCCGACACCTCGAGATCGGCGTCGCGCGTGACGCGGAAGAAGTCGTAGTCGGCGATCTCCATCCCCGGGAAGAGCGAATCGAGGTGGTGGGCGATCACATCCTCGAGCAGCACCGACGCGCCGCTGTCGCCGAGCGGGATGAAGCGCGGCAGCACCTCCATCGGGACCTTCACGCGGGCGAACGTCGTGTGGCCGCTTTCGGGATCGCGCACGACCACCCCGAGGCTGAGCGAGAGATTTGAGATGTAGGGGAACGGCTGCCCGGGGCCGACGGCGAGCGGCGTCAGGGCCGGGAAGATGACGCGCCGGAAGTGATCGGCGAGCGCCGCTCGCTGCGCCTCGTCGACGTCGCTGACGCGCTGGACGACGATTCCGTGGCCGGCGAGCGCCGGCAGCAGCGCCTCTGAGACGCAGCGCGCCAGGCGCGCTCCGTTTGCCAGGACTCGCTCGCGGAGCGCCTCGAGCGTCTGAGCGGGGGTGCGGCCGTCGATGCTGACGCGCTCGACGCCCGCCTCGATCTGGTCGTGCAGGCCGGCGACGCGAACCATGAAGTACTCGTCGAGGTTCGAGGAGTAGATCGAGGCGAACTTGACTCGCTCGAGCAGCGGGATCGAGGCATCCTCGACGAGCTCGAGCACGCGGCGGTTGAAGTCAAGCCACGAAACCTCGCGGTTGATGTAGTTCTCGGGGTCGCCGGGCACGGGCGCGAAGCTCTCGGCGATCTGCTCTATGGCGCTCATCGCAACGACGGATTATGCGCGCAGCGCCTCCTGTGGAGGTGAAGAGAACGTGGTCGCAAGAAGTCTGTCGCGCAACCCCGATTCCTCGATTTCGCTCCACAGGGCCACAAAGCTCGCGAATACGCTGCCGCGACGCGCGCGCGTGCGCTCAGCGAGATCATCGAAACCGGCCGGCTCGCGCGCGCGGCTCGCGGCGATGCGCTCAAGCAGCACGTCGCAGTCGTGGATGTCGCCCAGCACCTCCTGGAGCTCGCGCGCGCGTCCGCGCGCCTCCTCGCCGACCTCGCCGAAGCAGAAGCCGACCAGCTCGAGCAGATAGCGCAGCCGCTTGGCGGCGATCCGCATGTCGTGCATCACAGTCACCGAGCGCTCCTCGAGCGCCTCGGGGACGAACGCGTAGAGCTCCGCCGTGCGCACGGCGACGATGCGCCGCGCGGCGTCCTCGAGCGCCATGTCGGCGAGCAGCCCGTCGACGGCGTGCGCCTTCATCGCGCGAGCCTCTCGAGGCGTTGCTGCAGCCGCTCGCGCCCGGCGCGCCGGAGCGCCTTCGCGAGCTGCGCGTTGGCGTTCTGCTGCTCCTCGCGCAGTTCGCCCACGAGGATCTCGACGGCGCGGCGCTCGGCGCCGGCCGTGGCGGCTTCGAGTGCCTCGAGCGCCTCGAGCGCAACGTCGCGGTCGCGTCGCTCGCCGAGCGCCTCGGCGAGGACCTTGACGCGGTGCAGGGCGCGCTTGGCGCGGCGATGGTCAAGCGCCGGCGCAAAGACCTCGAGCGCGGCGCGCAGTCGGCGCGTCGCCACGCGCATCTTGTGCACCCCCTCGATGTCGCCCAGGTCAAGGACGTCTCTGTTGTCGCGCTTGAACACGCCGGCGCTGCGCTCGGCGACGATCTCCCGCGCGGCGTCCTCGAATCGGGTCAGGCGCTCCATCCGGCCTCCATCAGCATCTCGAGGATGACACCCTCGCGCAGGCCGCCGCGTCCGACCAGCAGCGGTCGCTCGAGGCGGTCGGAGATCTCCTCGAGGACGAGCATGCCGGCGGGCAGCAGCCGCACGCGTTCGACCTCCATCTCAAAGGCCCGCGCAACCTCGTCGCTGGGGGTCGTCGCGAGGATCCGCAGGCCGCGCTCGAGCGAGTCGTGGTCGAGCACGCCGCCGACCAGGCGGCGCAGCGACGTCGAGCTGCCGCCGACGGCGACGGCGAGCTCGGGCGTCGGGAGCGTGAAGCCCTCGAAGACCCCGCCGACGTGGGCGCGGACGCGCTGGAGCTCCGCGATCGTCGGCGGATCCTGGTGCAGGTAGGAGTCGGCGAGGAATCCCGAGCCGATCCGAAACGAGCTCGACGCCCGCACGCCGCCCACGATCGTGCCGATCGCTATCTCCGAGGAGGAGCCGCCGACGTCGATCACCGCGATGTCGCCGTCGGGTGGGTGATCGAGCGCGCTCGTCGCGCCGACGAAGGCCAGGCGCGCCTCCTCCTCGTCGCTGAGGATCTCGACCGAAACGCCGCAGCTCTTGACGATCGCGCGCGTGAACTCATCCTGGTTGGCCGCTTCGCGGATCGCCGCCGTCGCGACGGCGCGGATCTCCTCGGTGCCGAGCTCGCGGGCCAGTCGAACCTGGGTCGCGACGACCTCCGCGACCTCGGCGATCTTCTTCGCCGGGATGCGATCGTCGCGCCGCAGCCCTTTCGCGATTCGCGTGAAGGCGCGCTGGCGCAAAAGCTCGCGAAGGCGCCCGTCAGCGGGCTCCGCGACCAGTAACCGCGTCGTGTTCGAGCCAATATCGATGCAACCGCAGATCATCGCCGGAGGCTATAGGCTCGCACGCGTGGCAAGGACCATCTGGCTGCTCCGCCACGGCGATGCGGAGCCGCATGGGACGCGCGAGGACTTCGACCGGCGCCTCACACCTCGCGGCGAGCGCCAGTCGCGGGCGGCTGGGCTGGCGCTGGCGCGCCTTGGCGTCCGCTTCGACCACGTCTTCGCGAGCCCGCGCGTGCGGGCGCTCGAGACCGCGCGGCTGGCCTGCAACGAGCTCGGTCTCGAGCCGGTCGTCCACGAGCCGCTCTCGGGCGGCTTCGATCTGCGCGACAGCGAAGCGCTCGTAGCGGGCACCGGCGCCGGGGCGTCGCTTCTGATCGTCGGGCACGAGCCCGACCTGTCGCATCTCGTCGGGGCGCTGACCGGCGCCCGCGTTGAGATGAAGAAGGGCGGCATGGCCGCGATCCGCGGCGGCCAGCTCGTCGAGCTGCTACGCCCGAACGAGATCGAGCTCGTCGCTGGGCTCTGACTCGAGCACGGCCGGCGCGGCAAGCGCGGGCCCGCCGATCGGCTCCGCGGCGAAGCGGTAGCCGATCCCGAAGTGGGTGTGGATGTAGCGCCAGTCGGGGGAGACCCGCTCGAGCTTCTGGCGCAGCTTGCGGACGAACACGTCGACCGAGCGGTCGCCGCGGACCATCGCGTAGCCCCACAGTCGCTGGTAGATGAACTCGCGCTCGAGCACGCGGCCGCCGGATGCGGCGAGCAGCTCGATCAGCTCGAACTCGCGGCGCGTCAGATCGATGCTCGAGCCGTTGACGAAGGCCTGGTACTGCTCGCGCATGATCTCCACCTCGCCGGCCAGCAGCGGCTCGGCGGCCAGCGAGCTCTCGAGCCGCCGGCGGCGGCGCACGACCGACTCCACGCGCGCGATCAGCTCCTCGGGGTGGCAGGGCTTGGTCAGCCAGTCATCGGCGCCAAGTCGCAGCCCACGCACGCGCTGGGCGACCGTCGAGCTGCCGGTGCAGACGATCACGCCAAGCTCAGGCAGCGCGGCGCAGAGGCGCTCGAGCCACTCCCAGCAGCTCGGCCCGAGCACCGCGAGGTCGACGACGATCGCGCTCAGGCGCATCGGCACGATCGTCTCGGGCGGTACCGAGGAGCCGAGCACGCGGTACTCCATGCCGGCGCGCTCGAGTCGCTTGCCAAGAACGGCGAGGAAGCCGGAGTCGCGGTCGAGCACCGCAACGCGCAGCGTCAGCGAGTTTCCCGCGCTCACGGCCTGATCGGCCGACAGGAGCTCCTCCGTCGCGGAACCGTGTTCGACCATCTAATGCGGATTCTAGGCAGGCCGCCGGTTCGCCGTGGCGCCCAGTCACCGGATGTTCACATCTGGGCGCGCTCAGGACGGCGGAACGTGCGCCGGAAGCGTGAACTCCGGGAACAGCCCGGTGACGACGAAAGCGGTCTGTTCGCCGATGTCGACGGCGTTGTCGCCGATCCGCTCGATCGCGCGCGCGACGAGCGTCATGTGCATCGCCCATTCGCGAATGTCGACGTCGTCGCCGGCGTCGATCGCCATGCGGAAGATGTCGCGCTGGATCTGGTTGACCTCGCGATCCTGGCGGACAAGGTCCTCGGCGAGCGCGACATCGCGCAGCTCAAACGAGCGGCGCGCCTGCGAAACCTCAGAGCGCGCGATCTGGCCCATGCGCAGCAGGAGTTCGAGGATCTCGGGCCGCGTCGGCGGCTCGTGGCCCGACAGCGGCAGGAGCTTGCAGATGTTCACGCACTGGTCGCCCATCCGCTCGATGCGGACGATCACGTGCAGCAGCGCCGCGACGAGGCGCAGGTCGCCGGCGACCGGAGCCTGGCGCGCGAGCAGCGAGAGGATGCCCTGGTGGACCTCGAGGTAGCGGCCGTCGACGCGGTCGTCGTCGGCGATCACCATCGCCGCCAGCTCGACGTCCTGGTGGGCGAGCGCCTCAAGCGTGCGGTCGAGCTGCTCGAGGACGATGTCGGTCCCCCCGAGCGCGCGCAGCTCGAGGTCGCGAAGCTCTTCGTGGAAGCGCGAGCGGGTGCCGCTATTGGCCGACCGTACGGCGGGCATGTTCCTCCGGGGGTGTGGTCACGGCTTTGAGGCTAGCGGTCGCCATCGGTGACCGCCGCGTCCTCGGCTTGGAAGCGATAGCCGAAGCTTGGGTGGGTGTGGATGTAGCGGCGCGCCGGCACCGCGGCCTCGAGCTTGGCGCGCAGCTTGCTCACGTACACATCGACGGAGCGGTCGCCGGGGCGCAGCTCACGCCCCCAGACGACGCGGCAGAGCTCCTCGCGCCCGACGATGCCGCCGGTGTGCTCGGCCATCGCCACGAGCAGCTGGAACTCGCGCACCGACAGCGTCAGCACGTGGCCGCCGGCGCGCACGAGGCCCTCGCCGGGGGTTATCTCGAGATCCTCGACGCGGATCGGGTTGGCTTGATCGCCGGCCTCGGACATAGCCGACGCAGGCTCGCGCGTATCGGAGCCGGCCGGGTGAAGAAGCTGTGATTCAGTCGTGAAGATGTCGTGAAGGCCGAGCGTCGTTGCGCAGGGACGCGTAGTGTTCGCTGACGATGGCGCTGTGGCGCAGAACTACGGATGAGGCGCTGCTCGAGTTGATCGCCGAATCTGGCCGCAACGTTCTTCGCACCGCGCTGCTCCTGCGCGACCTCCTCGCCGACTACCCCGAGCGCGCCGCGCTCGCCCAGGACGTCCGCCAATGCGAGCACGAGGGGGATCGGATCACCCACGACGTGATCTACCGCCTGGCGGACGCCCAGCGCGGGCGGCTGCCGTTCGATGCGGCCGAGGGCCACCGCCTCGCCACGGCCCTCGACGACATCGTCGACCACGCCGAGCAGGTGGCCGACACGCTCGGCCTCTACGCCGTCGAGGCGACGATGGAGCAGGCGATCGAGCTCGCCGACGTCCTCGTCGGCGCCGCCGAGCAGGTGTCGCAGGCGCTCAGCTGTCTGCAGACGGGCGCCGAGCTGGCCCCACATCTGGTCGAGATCCATCGGCTTGAGAACGAGGGCGACCGGTTGCGCCGAGACGCTGTCGCATCGCTGTTCGCAAGCGGCACCGATCCGATGGTCGTGATCCGCTGGCGTGACATCTTCGAGTCGCTTGAGGCCGCGGTCGACGCGTGCGAGACCGTCGCCCACATCCTCGAGGGAATCGGGCTGCGCCGCCGCCGCTAGCGGTGCTTGTGCGTCTTGCGGTGGGCGCTGCGAAGCGCCGCCGGCGAGATCGCCGTGGGGACGCGCGGCTGCTGGATCTGCTGCAGGCGCGAGTCGAGCTGCGACCAGCGCGAGCTCGAGAGGGCGAAGCCCGCGGTGAACGACGCCGCGACGGCGAGCGTCTGCGGCTGGCGCGCCGGCGCGAAGGAGATCACGAGCCGGCCCGCGACGAGCTGCTCGCTGAGCGCCGGGCGATCGGCGCCCGGGAGCGTGCGCAGCGCGTGCTCGGCGATCGCTGCGACGCCTGCGACGGGCGCGCGGCCGTCGAGTGCGGAGAGCGCGACGGCGTTACCTGTCTTCAGCAGCGCCGGAGTCTGGCGCCGAAGGCGGGCGCTCGAGGAGCACCACGCGCCGGAGACCGTCGGGTCGATTCCGTGCAGGACCAGGACCTCGAGCGCGGCGAGCACGCGGCGGTCGACGTTGCCGGCGGCGATCGCCGAGCGCTCGCAGCCCGCAAGCGACACGCGCGTGTCCTGGAGGACGATGCGCTCGAGGTCGACCTGGCTTGCGCGCAGCGTCAGCCCGACGCTACGCGCATGGAGGTTCGGGCCGTAGACGGCCGCCGTCGCGAAGCTGTTGCGGTGCAGCTCGAGCGTCTCGAGCTGCGACCACGAATCGAGGAACGGCCGCGGGTCGATCAGCGCCTCGCCGGCGCCGGCGGGACGGACCTCGAAGAGCAGGTGCGGCCGGCGCGCGCCGTGGGTGACCGCGAGGCGGCCGACGATCGTCCCCGCCAGCACGTGGGAGCCGACGTGCAGACGCGCGAGCTGGAGCGCCGAGAGCGGCATCCCGAAGGCGCCGGTGAAGTAGTGCTTGAGCAGGAGGTAGGCGCTACGGCGGCTGAGCACGTGACGGCGGCCGCTGCCGGCGACCGCGCGGTTGACCTGCGCGAGGGTCGGGATCAGCGTCTGCGCGCTGGGCCTCGAGCCGAGGTTGATGGTTGCGACGAGCGGCGTCGTCGGGGCGGCGGGCGTGCTCGGGGTGGCATGCGCGCGTGCGCCGAACAGCGTCTTCGGCGGCGCCTGCGGCTTCGGCTGTGCGCCCGCCGTCGCCGGGCCCGTCGGGCGCGGGCCCGCGCCAAGCGCTGCCGGTACGGCGGCCGAGAGGATTGCCTTGCTTGCGTGCGGGCGCCGCGGCGCGGGGTAGTAGGCCGACACAGACGCGAGGTGGGCGTAGGTGAAGCGGTCGCCGAAGGCGTTGCGAAGGACGATGTAGCGGCCGAGCTTGCGGCTTCGCCCGATCGCCGTGACCGTGCTGTCCTGGACGGCGACGACGGCGGCGCCTGAGTCGGCGTAGATGTCTGCGACCGGGTTGCGCTGCGCGCCGGCCGCCGCGGCGCCGACGCTGCCGGGAGTCGGTGCGGCTCCTCCGGCGGCCGCTGTCACGGCGGCGGGGGCGTTGCCGCCTCCAACCGTTCCGGGGCGGTAGCTCGAGTGGTAGCGGAGCTGGACCGGGAAGTCGCCCTCGGAGAGCTCGCTCAGCGAGCTCAGCAGCGCGCTCGGCTCGCCGGCGAGGAGCTCGGCGCGGTCGAGCACCGACTGGACGTAGGCGTGCGAGTGGTTGTAGGCGAAGATCGCGTGCGCGAGGTTGTGGGAGGCCCCGGCCGCCGCCAGGTAGCGCGCCGCGGCGAAGATCGCGTCGGCCGCGTTATAGGGATCGCGCGCGCCGGCTCCGCTGGCGTCGACGCCGTAGCGCTTCCACGTCGACGGCAGGAACTGCATCCAGCCGACCGCGCCGGCGGAGGAAACGTCGAGGTTGGTGCCGTAGTCGGTCTCGACCTCGTTGATCGCCGCGAGGACCTGCCATGGGACTCCGTACCAGGAGCCGGCCGACTGATAGATCGCAAGCAGGAACGGCGGGATGTGGAAGCTC
>DATGHN010000038.1:0-2582 GCA_035308005.1 Solirubrobacteraceae bacterium | reverse complement strand
GCGCCGGGGCTGAGGGACCGGTCCTAGCGCGCGATCGCGCGCTGTAGGCGTCGCCACTCAGCGCGACGGTCAAGTTCCTCGGCCGTCGGGTCGGGCACGAGGATGAGATCGGGCTGCAGGCCGATGCGTCGCAGCAAGATGGTCAGCTCCGGCTCCTGGCTGTGCCACCAATCCCGAGCGCGATCAAACGTTCGGTCGCAGTCGAGCGGCCGCGCCGCACATGCCGTCGCTGCGGCGCGGTCGCGTCGGGTCGGCGCGGCGACCTCGGCGAGCTCGCGCAGTCGATCGACATCACGCCGCTGGCTCCTCAACGCTTCGTCATGGAGGTTGGCCAGCGTCTCCAGCTTGTCGGCGAGGTCAAGCAACCGAGCCTCCGCCGCCGGCGACTCGAGATCACTCAGCAGGTCGGCGATTACCGGCATCTCGGCGATAACGGCCGATACAGACGCCGCGGCGTCAATAGGACGGCCATTCCGCCTCCAAAGCATCACTCCAACCTACCCGGGGGTACTTCCGCCGGGGCCGTAACGCGCTTTCGCTCGGCGCGACAACCGGCTGCGCGTCGTCCGTTCGCTGATGGGTCTGGCGGCCGCGTTTTGGGCCTGGTAGGTCGTGGCTCATGTCTTTCGAGGATCGGAGCAACCATAACTACGCACACGCTTGTGGACGTTGCGGGTCGTCGTCGATCGCCAGCGACGCTGCAGGGATACGACGCGCCGACGAGTTGGCCGGCGAGCCGCGCCGCAGGACTGTCGGCGCCGCCGCTTAGCTCGCGGCCCGCGCAGCACCGCGGCTGTCGCGCTGCGGGCGATCGGGTCGGTCTCTACGATCGTGATCGTCGGAGTGAATCTTGCGAGCGAGTTTTGGAGGCGGCGATGCCAGCGAAGGGTTCGGCGGAGTGGAAGGGCGATTTGCGCGGGGGCAGTGGCAGCTTCACGGCGGGCGACTCGATCGGCGGCGAGTACTCGTTCAGATCGCGCTTCGAGGATGGCCCCGGGGCCAATCCCGAACAACTCATCGCTGCGGCCCTCGCATCCTGCTTTGCGATGGCGCTCTCGAACATGCTGGCCGAGGCCGGTACGGCGCCTGAGTCTGTCAACGTCGACGCGACGGTGCCGCTGCGACTGGTCGACGGCGCTCCGACGATCACCCAAATCGATCTCACGGTGGTTGGTCGCGTCCCCGGACTCGACGAGGCCGCGTTCAAGGAGCACGCCGCGAACGCTAAGGCGGGTTGCCCGGTGGGACGCGCCCTGGCTGGGGTGCCGGAGATCGCATTGGCAGCATCTCTCGACGCGTAGCTCGCACATGTCACCGGTCACGGGCTAACGCGAGACCCTGAAACCTCGAACG
The DNA here is from genome assembly GCA_035308005.1 of Solirubrobacteraceae bacterium. Taxonomy (GTDB): domain Bacteria; phylum Actinomycetota; class Thermoleophilia; order Solirubrobacterales; family Solirubrobacteraceae; genus Palsa-513. Next base: position 1,229 of record DATGHN010000038.1, on the reverse strand, counting down.
GTGGATCGGGCCCGCCTGAGTTCCGCGACGGTGACACGCCGCTGCGATTTGGCGGCCGACCGCCGTCGCCGATCCACCGCCGCTCTCGCTAGCGGCGCTGGACAAGGACTACTGCGCCGCTCCCGCGATCGACTTTGTGACCGCGTCGATCTCGTCGCCCGTAACGCGGCCGTTGCTTGGGACGAGCGGGTGATGATGGGCGCACAGCTTCAGGTGACCATGCGCGAATCGGCCGAGCCTCCAGCATCTGCTCACATGGCACGTGTGGTGCCAGTAGGTCGCGAGCACCGCCGTGATCAGCGTTACCTCGCCCAGGTCGGACCCGATCCCCGACCAGAAGTTGTAGCCCTTGCAGCGCACCACCGCATAGGCGTTCCCTGTGCAAGCGCCGAGCGGGTGCACGAGCCAGCCAGACGCGCCAACGATCGCGTAGACCACGAGACCTACGACAACGGCAACGCAGAGGCTGATCACCGTCGATTGCGAGGGTCGCGTCACATCGCCTCCTCAGGCTTGACTTGACGGTGTAGATACGCGCTCCGCCGGACAGACGCCGAGGTGACAGTCATTGGGTCCGCCCCGCGGCCGCAAACACTTGGCGCCTCAGACGACGCGGTGTGCATTCAAGGTGCAGTTCGCGTCGGCGTCGCCGGTTTACTCATCAAGGTCGAGCGGCGGACGCCCGCCCGTCGTGCGGGTGATGCGTGCGGTGGTTTCCACCAACACGCGCACGTAGCGCTCAATCTCCTCCGCGCTGACCGGCGCATCGAAGCCGAGGATCGTCACGCCAATGATCAACTGGCCGCGAGCGCCCACGATTGGCGCGGTGATGTTGTTGACGTCGTAGCTGGCGCCTGGCTCGGGCTCGATCAGGATGTGCGCCTCGTGCCCGAGCTGCAAGACGAGCTGTTCGAGCCGGGTGCGCAGTGCCGGTGAGCGTGGGTTCTGGGCGAGCTCCGGTAGGAGCATCGCGATCTGCTGGCGCGTCGGAGTCTCGAGGTCGACCTGGTAGCCGCGGCGCCGCGCCGCCCTTGCGCTCTCCAGATAGGCCTCGCGATCGGCCGCGGTGGCGGCCGGGCCGAGCCTGTCGAGCCACGCCTGCTGCTGCGCGGGCTCCAGGTACCCGACGCCGAGGATGCCAAGGGGTGGCGTAAACGGCAGCCGCTGTCCGACGCGTGGGCGCATGTAGAGACGGTCCGGGCGTCCCGCCTCACCGACCGTGAGCAGGT
>DATGHN010000037.1:0-2062 GCA_035308005.1 Solirubrobacteraceae bacterium | reverse complement strand
GCCGAGCTGGCGTTCGAGCGTGCGGATCGCCGTGCTCAGCGGCGGCTGCGCGATTCCCAGCCGCCGCGCCGCGCGCCCGAAGTGGAGCTCCTCGGCGACCGCGACGAAGTAGCGCAGCAGGCGCAGCTCGCCGGTCATCGGAACGGCCGTGCGGCCCGCGGCCAGCTCGATCACCCGACCGGCCGGCGGCTCCTCGCGTCCCGCTCGCCCTGCAGCACTCCCCACGGTTGGTACGTTGCGCGGCGGCGGCGGTTTGTGACCACCGCGCTCTCAGTCGAGGAACTCTTCGCTGCGGGTGCGGTCGAGATCGTCGTCGTGCTGGTTGCGCGGGCTGAACACGAACCGCCACAGGGCGTAGCAGCCCCCATAGCCGACCGCGAGGACGAGGAAGCCGCCGACCGCTTCGAGCGCTGCGGAGACCGCGAGTGGCGCCATCGTGTGACGGTACCGCGCGGTCGGCATCGACGGGCTGCTTCGCTAGGCTCGCAGGCATCGTGGCCAGCTCGGTCGACCAGGAGTCGCCGCAGACCGCAGCGCCTGCACGCGCGCGGCGCCCGCGCCCCAGCAGACGTGCGGTGGCGTTCGCGGCGACGGTGCTGCTCGCCGCCGGCTTCACCTATCTCGCCGTGCGCGGCGTCAACTGGCGCAGCGCGTGGCACGCCCTCGGGCGTTGTGATGCGTGGTGGCTGGTCCCGGCGATGGTCGCGTTCGCGGCGCAGATCGCGATGCGCGCGATGCGCTGGCGCTCGCTGTTCGCGCTCGCGAGACGCCCGGCGATCGGTCCGATCTTCGCCGCGACGATGATCGGCTACCTCTTCAACAACATCATGCCCGCGCGCGCCGGCGAGGCGGCACGCGTGGTCGCGCTCGCCCAGCGCACCGAGAACCCGGCGGCGGAGATCGTCGGCACGGCGCTCGTCGAGCGGGTCTACGACGTCTTCTCGATCCTGATCATCTTCCTGTGTGCTTCGCCGTGGCTGCCCCACCAGAACTGGTTCGCCACGGCCGAGATCCTGGCCGGGGTCGCCGCGGTGGCGCTCCTCGCAGTCGTCTGGGTTCTCGCGGTGCACGGCGACCGCCCGCTGCGGATGCTCGCTGCGCCCCTCTCACGCCTGCCGGGCCTCTCACGCGAGCGGCTCGAGCGCGAAGCCGCGACGCTCGCGCAGGGTCTCTCCGGGCTGCGTGAGCACCGTGTCGCGATCGAGGCGCTGCTGTGGAGCCTCGCGGCGTGGATCACGGCGGCATTGTGGGCGTGGCTGGTGCTGCTGGCCTTCGAACCGAGGTTCGGCTTCGGCGCGGGCGTGTTCGTCACCGTGGCGATCGGCCTCGCGATGATCATCCCGGCGCCCCCGGCGGCGGTCGGCGTGTTCGAGGCGGCCGGCATCGCCGCGCTCGGGGCATACGGCCTTCACCAGTCCGCGGCGCTGCCCTACGCCCTCGTGCTGCACGTCAGCAACTTCGTGCCGCTGGTGCTCGTCGGCGCGCTGACGCTGCACCACGCGGCGCGCAGGCCTGTCCGGGGCCAAGCGGACCGCCCCTATACTTGAGAGCCTCGGCCGAGGGAGCGCCCGCGTGCAGGAAATGGTCATCTACGGCGTCAGCTTCGACATGGTCGGCAAGCAGCCGATCGTGCTGCTGAAGACCGCCGACGGAAACAAGTTCCTGCCGATCTGGATCGGGCATCCGGAGGCGGCGTCGATCCTGATGAAGCTGCAGGGCGCCACGACGCCCCGGCCGATGACCCACGACCTGCTCTGCGACATGCTCGGCGAACTCGATGTCCGCTGCACGCAGGTCGCCGTCACTGAACTGCGCGACAACACGTTCTTTGCCCAGATCACCCTTCAGGTCGCCGGCCGCGAGCTCGAGATCGACTCGCGCCCGAGCGACGCGATCGCCCTCGCTGTCCGCGTCGGCGCGCCGATCTTCGCGGCGGAGGAGGTGATCGCCGACTCGGCGATCGAGTTCGAGCACGAGGTCGAGGACACCGACGACGTCGTGGAGAAGTTCAAGGAGTTCCTCGACCAGGTCACGCCTGAGGACTTCGCGGCCGAGGACGGTT
>DATGHN010000036.1:0-3043 GCA_035308005.1 Solirubrobacteraceae bacterium | reverse complement strand
TCGATGACCTTCTGGTGGCGGCGCTGAAGCGAGCACTCGCGCTCGCCGAGGGCGATCACGGCTCCGTGGGAGTCGGCGAGGATCTGCACCTCGATATGGCGCGCCGGCGCGAGGTAGGCCTCGACAAGCAGCGCGCCGTCGCCGAACGCCGCCTGCGCCTCCCGCCGCGCCGACTCGAGCGCCCCGTCGAGCTCCTCAAGTGAAGGGATCAGGCGCATCCCGCGCCCGCCGCCGCCGGCGGCGGCCTTGACCAGCAGCGGCCAGCCGTGCTCGGCGCCAAGCGCCGCGACCGCCTCGCGCGAGCCGGGGTCCGCGCCGGGAACGACCGGGACGCCCGCCGCCACCGCCGCCTCGCGCGCCGCCGCCTTATCTCCCATCAGCGCGATCGCCGCAGCCGGCGGGCCGACCCAGACGAGACCGGCCGCCTCGCAGGCGGCAGCGAGCTCGGCGCGCTCGGAGAGGAAGCCGTAGCCGGGGTGGATCGCCTGGGCACCGCAGTCGCCTGCGGCGGCGACGACGGCGGCGACGTCGAGATAGGAGTCGACCGAGACGGCCACGTCGCAGCTTCGGACATGGAGGCTCGATGGATCGTCTGCGGCGATGATCGCCGCCGGCGAGCAGCCGAGGCGGCGGAGCGTCCGGGCTATGCGCACCGCGATCTCGCCGCGGTTGGCGATCAGCACGCGCTCGAACATCAGCGCCGCCAGTCGATCGGGCCGGCGACGAGCGTGTGCGAGCCGAGTGAGCGGCCGAGCAGCGCGCGCACGGCGGCGGCCGCATCGAGCATCGCCTCGAGATCAACGCCGGTCGAGATCCCCATCTCCTCGAGCATGCCGACGAGGTCCTCGGTCGCGATGTTTCCGGTCGCCCCAACCGGCACCGGACAGCCGCCGAGCTCGCCGAAGCTCGACTCAAACGAACGGCAGCCCGCGCCGAGCGCGGCGACGACGTTCGCGAGGCCCTGTCCACGGGTGTTGTGGAAATGGGCGGTCAGCTCGAGTGAGCCGCCGAGCTCCTCGGCGGCGTGCCTGAAGAAGGCGTCCACGGCGACCGGGTTGGCCATGCCCGTCGTGTCGCCGAAGCCGACCTCGCCGGCGCCCGCCGCGGCGAGGCGGCCGGCGATCTCGAGCACGCGCGCGGGGTCGACGACACCCTCATAAGGGCAGCCGAACGACGTGGCGATCACGCCGCCCGCCGCGAGGCCCGCGGCGCGCGCGCCCTCGATGACGCGCTCGCACGCAATCAGCGACTCCTCGACCGAGCGGCCGACGTTGTGGCGGTTGTGGGTCTCCGAGGCCGACAGGAAGCAGCTGACCGTGTCGAAGCCGCCCGCGGCGAGCGCGCGCTCGAGGCCGCGCTCGTTGGGCACGAGAACCGACACCGAGACCCCGTCGGGGACGTCGATCTCTGCCAGCACCTCCTCCGCGTCGGCCAGCTGCGGGATCACGTCGGCGCGAACGAACGAGGTGACCTCGATCCGCGCCACCCCCGTTCGCGCCAGCATCCCGATCAGACGCACCTTCTCGGCGGTCGGGATGATCTCCGGCTCGTTCTGGAAGCCGTCGCGCGGGCCGACCTCGCGGATCACGACCGAATCAGGGAACAGCACCTAGGCTCCGAGTGCGCGGGCGATGACCATCTGCTGGATCTCGTCGGTCCCCTCGCCGATCGTCAGAATCTTCGCGTCGCGGTAGAAGCGGCAGACCGGGTACTCCTCGATGTAGCCGTAGCCGCCGTGAATCTGCACGGCTTCGTCGGCGCAGCGGACAGCGAGGCGACCGCTCTTGAGCTTGGCCTGCGCGGCGGTCAGCTTGTAGTCGCGGCCGAGGTCCTTCTCGCGCGCGGCGCGATGGACGAGCAGCCGCGTCGCCTCGATCTCGCAGGACATGTCGGCGAGCTTTCCCTGGATCGCCTGGAAGCTCGAGATCGGCCGGCCGAAGGCGTGGCGCTCGCGCGAATAGGAGAGCGCCTCATCGAACGCGCCCTGGGCGAGCCCGACGCCCATCGCCGCCACGCCGACGCGGCCGCCGTCGAGGACCTCGAGGAACTGGCGAAGGCCCGCGCCGCGATGGCCGAGCAGGTTGTCCTCCGGCACACGGCAGCCGTCGAAGCGCAGCCCGCGCGTGTCGGAGGCATTCCAGCCCATCTTGCGGTAGGGCTCCTCCTGCGAATAGCCGGGCGTGCCGTTGGCGACGAGCAGGTTTGAGATCTCATCCTCGCCGGTGCGGGCGGTGATCGTGACGACACCCGAGATGTCGGTGCCGGCGTTGGTGATGAACTGCTTGGCGCCGTCGATCACCCACTCGCCGTCCTCGAGGACGGCCCGCGTCTTGGTGTTGCCGGCGTCTGAGCCGGCGTCTGGCTCGGTCAGCCCGAACGCGCCGAGGATCTCCCCCGCGCACAGGCGCGGCAGCCACTCCCGCTTCTGGGCCTCGCTGCCGAACAGATGAATCGGCTGGGTGCCGAGCGAGATGTGGGCGCAGAGTGTGATCGCGACCGAGGAGTCGACGCGCGCGAGCTCCTCGACCGCCAGCGCGTACGCGAGCGTGTCGGCGCCTGCGCCTCCGTACTCCTGCGGGAACGGGATTCCCATCAGCCCGAGCTCGCCGAGCTCGCGGACGATCTCGTACGGAAAGGCCTTCTTGGCGTCGAGCTCGCCGGCGACAGGGGCGACGCGCGCACGCGCGAACTCGCGGACGGTGTCGCGCAGCAGCCGATGCTCGTCGGACAGGTCGAAGTCCACGGCGTGCAACTATACAGAGCAAACGTTCTGAAAACCATGCCCTGAAATGCCAGCCGCACCGCCCCGTCCAGCCCTTCGCCCCCGCTATGACCGCCGCCGGCGCGAGATCGTTGACGCCGCGGCGCGCGTGTTCGCCGAGCGCGGCTACCACGCGACCTCGGTCGCCGCGCTGCTTGAGGAGACCGGCCTCACCGCGGGCGCGCTCTACCACTACGTCGCGAGCCGCGACGACCTGCTGGTGGCGATCTGCGACGAACTGCTCGACCCGCTGCTTGAGCGCGCCGCCGAGATCTCCGGCGA
>DATGHN010000035.1:0-3121 GCA_035308005.1 Solirubrobacteraceae bacterium | reverse complement strand
CACGCCGCTGGATCAACTCCGGCGGGCTCGGGACGATGGGCTTCGGCCTTCCGGCGGCGATGGGGGCGAAGGTCGGATGCCCCGATCAGCAGGTCGTCTGCATTGCCGGCGCCGGGTCGGTGCAGATGAACATGCAGGAGCTCTCCACCTGCGCCCAGGAGGGGATTGCGATCAAGGTTTTCATCATGAACAACGGCTATCTCGGCATGGTCCGCCAGTGGCAGGAGCTGTTCTGGGATAAGCGCTACAGCCAGGTGGAGATGGGGCAATGGCCGGATTTCGTCAAGCTCGCCGAGGCGTACGGCGCGACCGGGGTGAGGCTGACCGACAAGCGCTCGCTCGTCGAGGACATGCGCGCCGCGATCGAGACGCCGGGGACGGTCGTCGCCGACGTCCGTGTGACGCGCGAGGAGAACACGTATCCGATGATCGCTCCCGGCGCCGCGGCGCGGGACATGGTGGGGTGAGCGCAATGGGTGAGCCAGGAACCAAGGCACTGCTCAGCCTCGAGGAGCTCGACGCGGCGGTGGGTCTTCGGACCGGCCGAAAGCACGTCCTGTCGATCCTCGTCGAGAACCGGCCGGGCGTTCTGACCCGCATCGCGGGCCTCTTCGCGCGGCGCGGCTTCAACATCGAGACGCTCACCGTCGGCCCGACCGACGACGAGCAGTTCTCGCGGATCACGCTGACCGTCGACGGAGCGCTTCACCCGATCGATCAGGTCACCAAGCAGCTCCACAAGCTGGTCAACGTGCTGAAGATCCGCGATCTCGAGCCGGCCGGCACCGTCACGCGCGAGCTGGCCCTCTTCAAGGTCGCCGCGGAGGGACCGGCGAGAAGCGAGATCCTCGAGTACACCGAGATCTTCCGGGCCCGCGTCGTCGACACGACGCGGCGCTCGCTGACGATCGAGGTCACGGGATCAAGCGACAAGATCGACGCATTCGAGCGCGTCGTGCGCCCCCACGGGCTCGTCGAGATGATGCGCACCGGCGAGATCGCGATGTCGCGGGGGCGGGCGGAAACCTAGTGACGCTCGCCGAGGGGACGCTGGCGCCGACCCCGGAGCGCTTTGCGCTCCCTCCGCAGCACCGCCGGCGTCTCCTCCTCGAGCTCGAGCGTGCCCTGCGGCGCGCCCGCCGCGACGGCGACGCGATCGCCGCTGTCAGCTGGCGCCTCGGCGACGGCGTCGACCCCGCGGCGACCGTTCTTGCCTCGCGCACGCCCGGCGAGGCATGGATGTGCTTCGAGCAGCCAGATCGCGAGCGGGCTTCGCTCGCGGCGCTCGGAAGCGTCATGGCGCTCGAGGACTCAGGCCACGCGCGCTTCGAGCGCACCGCGCTGCGCTGGCGCGACGTGATCGCTCGCGCCTGCGTCGCGCAGTGCGACGACGAAGCGGCCGGGCTGATCGCCTGCGGCGGCTTCGCGTTTGCCCCCGACGGCGGAAGCACGCCGCCGTGGTCGGCGTTCGCCGCGGCCTCGCTGGTCGTTCCGGAGATCGCGCTCGTGCGGCGCGGAGCGGAGGTTTGGTGCACCGCCGCCGTGCTGGCGCACCCGCAGGACACAGTCGAAGAGCTCGACGAGCGCATTCAGCGCAACCTCGGGAGGCTTCGCGAGCGCGCGTTGCCGCTGCTTGACCCACATCCGGTGGAGCGCCACACGATCGCCGCGCCGATGGCGCCAGAGCACTACGAGGCCGCGGTGGCTCGCGCCGTCGAGATGATCCGCGCGGGGCGGATCGAGAAAATCGTGCTCGCCCGGGAGGTCGACGCACACGCGCCCGCCAACCACGACGTCGCGGCCGTGTTCGGTGTCCTTCGCGAGGCCTTCGGGGGCTGCTTCGTCTATGCCGTCGGCCGCGGTGAGGCGACCTTCATCGGCGCGACGCCGGAGGTTCTGCTGCGCCGCGCCGGCCTGCGCGTCAGCACCGTCGCGCTGGCCGGCTCGATCGGGCGAAGCGCTGACCCGGCCGTCGACGACCACCTCGGCGAGCGGCTGCTGCGAAGCGCCAAGGACCGTGAGGAACACGCGATCGTGGCGCGCCAGATCGAGCAGGCGCTGCGCCCTCATTCGGTCTGGGTCACCGCAGCCGAGGAGCCCGAGGTGGTGCGGATCGCCAACATCCAGCATCTTGCGACGGCGATCCGCGCGCAGCTGACAGCGCCGGTTGCGGCGGTCGAGCTTGCCGGGCTGCTGCACCCGACGCCGGCCGTCGGCGGTGAGCCCACGACGGTTGCGCTGCCGTTGATCCGAGCCCTCGAGGGGATCGACCGCGGGTGGTACGCCGGGGCGGTTGGATGGACGGATTCGAGCGAGGACGGCGAATTCTGCGTCGCGCTGCGCTGCGCGCTCGTCGAGGGGAGGCTGGCGCGCTGCTATGCGGGCGTCGGCGTCGTCGCCGACTCAGACCCCGCGGCGGAGCTTCACGAGACCGAGGTCAAGCTGGCGGCCGTGCTGCCACTGCTGAGCGGGTAGCGGCCCAAACGCGCGCGTGCAGGGCAAGTCCGGCGGCGCGGTCGGTCGAGACGTGGATCAGCGTGCGAGCCGGCGGGTCGGCGGCGATTTCACGCAGCTGCGCAAGCGTGGCGGGCGCGACGTGTCGGAGCCCGTACAGAGCGGCGACGGCGGCGAAGTCGAGCCCGGTCGGCGTCGCGACGTGGTGCTCATAGACGTCGCTCTCGCCAGCAACCGCAAGGTGGTCGAAGATAGCGGCCCCGCCGTTGTCGATCAGGACGACCGTGATCGGTATTTCGAGGCGCGGAACGCTCAGCAGCGAGCTCATGTCGTGGGCGAAAGCGACGTCGCCGATCAGCGCGACCACCGGCCCGTCGCTGACGGCCGCGACGCCGAGCGCCGCCGCGAGGGTGCCGTCGATGCCGTTGGCGCCGCGGTTTGAGAGGACGCGCGGGAAGTCCTCGCGTGGCGCGGCGAACCACTCGAGCTCACGCACCGGCATCGATGCGGCGACGAATAGGGTCGCTTCGGCGGGAAGGGCGGCGGCGAGGATGCGGGCGACGTTCGGCTCGCTGAGTTCCTCGCCGAGCTCGCCTTCGATGGCCGCGCGGGCGCGCGCATCGGCGTCGCGCCAGGACTGAAGCCATTCGCTTGGGGCCGGTGGCGG
>DATGHN010000034.1:0-7086 GCA_035308005.1 Solirubrobacteraceae bacterium | reverse complement strand
GTAGCCGTGGATCAGCAGGTCGGGATGGTGGTTGGCGCTCTCGGCGGCGTCGGCGATGCGGTTGACGAGCGCGATCACGGCGACGAAGTTCTCGAGCTCTGAATCGCGAACCAGCTTTGCGCCCTCGCGGCGCCAGCCCGGGTCGAGCCCGGCGAGCGAGGCCTCGATCTCTGGTTCAGTGAGTGGTTCCATAAAGTGAAGCGGTGCGAATCGTGAGCCTCGCGCCACATGCGACGGAGCTCTGCTTCGCGATCGGCCTTGGCGATGAGCTTATCGCCGTCACGCACGAGTGCGACTTCCCGCCGCAGGCGCTGAGGCTGCCGCGTGTGACGCGCAACCGCCTGCCCGAGGGGCTTAGCTCGGCGCAGATCGACGCGGCCGTGCGCGAGACGACCGCCGTCGGCGAATCGATCTACGAGCTCGACGAGAAGCTGCTGCGCGAGCTTGAGCCGGAGCTGATCGTGACCCAGGCGCTGTGCCCGGTCTGCGCCGTCTCCTACGACGACGTCGCGGCGCTGGCAGCCGAGCTGCCGCAGCCGCCGCGCGTCATCAGCCTCGATCCGCACACGCTCGGCGAGACGCTCGGCGATGTGCGGACCGTCGCCCGGGCGACCGGACGCCGCGATGAGGCGCTCGACCTGATCGCCCGCTCCGCCGGGCGCGTCGACCGCGTGCGGCTCGCCGTTCGCGGCGTGCGCCGCCCGACCGTCGCCGCGCTCGAATGGCTCGACCCGCCGTTTGCCGCCGGCCACTGGATGCCCCAGCTGATCGAGTACGCGGGCGGGCTCGACGTGCTCGGCCTGGCCGGCGAGGCATCCGAGCGCGTCGAGTGGGAGGCGGTCGCGGCCGCCGAGCCCGAGGTGGTGATCGTCATGCCCTGCGGCTACGACGCCCCGCGCGCGCTTCTGGAGGCCCGCGCGTACGCCGACCGCCTCGCCGAGCTTCGCGCCAGCCGCGTCGTCGCCGTCGACGCCGCCGCCTACTTCTCTCGGCCCGGGCCGCGGCTCGTCGACGGCCTCGAGCTGCTCGCCCACATCCTCCATCCGCGCCAGGTTCCGCAGGCGCCGGGCGAGGCGCTCGATCTGTGACCCGCGTCGTTGCCGAGCTCGCCGTGCGCCGAGGGCGCGCGGCGATCGACTTCTACATCGCCGCGTTCGGCGCTCGCGAGGTCTACCGCGTCGGCGGCAACGACTCCAATGAAGCGGTCGTCGCCGAGCTCGCCGTCGGCGAGGCGACCTTCTGGATCCACGACGAGTCGCCTGAGAACGGGACCTTCAGCCCCGAGAGCGTGGGCGGCGCGACGGTGCGGATGCTGCTCGTCGTCGATGACGTCGAGGTAGCCTACGAGCGGGCGCTGGGCGCCGGAGCGGCGATCGTTCGGCCCCTCGTCGAGCAGCACGGCTGGCGGCTTGGCTGCGTGCGCGATCCGTTCGGGCACCACTGGGAGATCGGGCGGCCGCTCGGCGAGTGGCCGCCGTGAGTCAGGTGGTGCTGTTGGCGATCAGGATCGACGCCGCGACCGCGATCACCGAGAGCGCCGCGGCGATCACGTAGCCGAGCGCCGGGCGGCGCAGGCGGTCGGCTTGCTGATAGCCGAGCGTGACGAGTCCGCCGCCGACCAGGCCGCCGAGGTGAGCGCCGATCGAGATGCCTGGCAGGCTCAGTGTCAGCACGAGGTTGATCACGATCAGCAGAACGAGCTGGTTTCGCACCGCATCGATACCGCGGCGGTGCGCCTCTGTGAACGCGCCGCCCATCAGCGCGAAGATGGCGCCCGACGCGCCGGCGGTCACGTTCAGCGGCGAAACGATCAGGACGCCGAGAGATCCCGCGAGCAGGCCGGTGAAATAGAGCGCCCCGAAGCGCCAGGGGCCTATCGCCGGCTCGAGCAGCCGCCCGACCCAGTAGAGGACGTACATGTTCGAGGCGATGTGCAGGAAGTCGAGGTGCAGGAAGCCGCTCGTCAGCAGCCGGTAGTACTGGTGGTCGGGAGCGCCGAGGATTGCGCCCGTCGAGCGCACGAATGGGGCCGCGAGCCAGCCGTGGCTGAGCAGCCAAGAGTTGTCGGTCGCGCCGGTCAGCGAGAAGACGTTGGAGCCCTCCGCGAGGAAGACGATGACGTTGATGATGATCAGCCCGATCGTCACCTGGTAGCCGCGATGGCTGCGCGTCGAGGCGATCGTGCGCACCTTGGTCGTCTGGCGCGCGCACTCCGGGCAGCGCATCCCGACAGGCGAGGTCGTCATGCAGTCCGGGCAGATCGGCCGCCCGCAGTTTGAGCAGGAGACGCCGGTCTCGCGACCGGGATGGCGGTAGCAGGTCGCCATGGAACAGCCCAACCTAGCAGCAGCCTCAGCGGCGCCGGAGGGCGCGGCGAAGCAGCGCTCGCGAGCGCTCGTGGCGACCGATCAGGAGCAGTCCCGCGCCTGCTGCCGTGCCCGCGACGGCGGCCAGCGCCGGGCGCACCCAGTTGCGCGGATCGCGCATCGAGGCAAGCTCCCAGCCCTCGAGCTCCTCGGCCGCCTCGTCGCGGATCGCAAGCAGCCGCGCGCGAACGCGGCCGACGAGATGCTCGGGCGGATCGACCGGCGCGAGCGCGCGCCGCAGAAGTCCCTCGAGGTCGCTCACGCGCCCTCCTCCTCGGCGTCGGCGACGATCTCCTCGAGCTGCCGGATCGCGCGGTGGATCAGGACCTTCGTCGCGCCGTCGCTGCGACCGAGGGCTCGCGCGATCTCGCGGTTGTCCATCCCCAGCGCGAAGCGCATGATCAGCGCCTCGCGGCGGTCATCGCCGAGCGAATTGAGGCCTTCGAGGACCCGCGCAAGCTCGTCGCGGCCGCTGACGAGCTCCTCCGTCGAGTGCGCGGTGGGGAGCTGGACGTCGTCGTCGAGGACGATCTGCGGGCGGCGCGAGCGATCGCGGTAGAGGTTCGCCGCGAGGTTGTGGGCGATCCGGATGAGCCAGGGGCGAAGCGGCCGGCCGTCCGACTCCTTTTGCGCGCGCTCGAAGTGGCGGTAGGCCTGGAGGAACGTCTGCTCGGTGAGGTCCTCGGCGTCGTGATGGTTGCCGAGGCGGTAGTAGAGATAGCTGTAGACGTCGCGCAGATGGCTTCGATAGAGCTCGCTGAACTGCTCATCGAGCAGCGCCTTCGCCGAGTCAGCCTGCACACCGCGGAGCCTACCGGCGCTCGCTCACGCCGCCGCGACGCGACTCGGGCTGACCGCCGGCGCCGGCGGTGCCGGACGCGGCGGCATCTTCCCGCCGAGCCAGTCCCACTGCAGCACGACGCACGGCCAGATCCGCTCGGTGACGGCGAGCGCCTCAGCCTGGGTCGGGTTCTCGACGCGAGGGAAGGTGAGCGGGCGCCCACAGCGCAGCGTCACGCGGTGGGGGCGGATCCGCCAGCCGCGGCGGACGGCCTCCGTGCCGGCGACCGCGACCGGCACGACGGGCGCGCCGGTCACAAGCGCGAGCCGGCCGACACCGCGTCGCGGGCGCCCGAGCGGACCCGGCCGCGAGCGCGTGCCCTCCGGGAAGATCACGACGCAGTCGCCGCGCTCGAGGATCCGCCGAGCGGTGTCCATCGCCTCCTGGTCGCCCGCGCCGCGGTCGATCGGGAACGCGCCGAGGCGGTTGAGCAGCCAGCCGACCAGCGGATGGGCGAAGAGCTCCTTCTTGGCGACGTAGTAGACCGGCCGCCGCGTCAGGCAGCCGATCACGAAGGGGTCTAGGAAGCTGCGGTGATTGGCGGCGAGAATCACCGGTCCGCTGCGCGGGATGCGCTCCATGCCGATCCGCCGCATCCGGAAGTACACGTGGAAGACGGGCTGGAAGACTGAGCGCACGATCCAGTAGACCGCGCGGTTGACCCCTCGGTCCAGCGCGTAGGAGCGATAGCCGCTGAGTTCGCTCTCAGCCACGTCAAACTCCTATACCCGCGCGTTTGCGGGCGGTTACACGTTTAGCGGCCCGTGTTGCGTGAGTCTTTAGCCGCGCTCGCTACCCTGGGTCGATGCTCCGCCAGCGCTCACTTTGGCTTGCCGCGGCGTGCGCGACAGCGCTCGGCGCCGAGGGCGCGCTCGCATTCGCCGTCCCCGGCGCCCGCAGCCTCGACGCGCAGGCTCTGCGGGCCTTCGAAGCGCTCGGGCAGAACGGCCACATATTGCGAGCCTCCGCGGCCGTCATCAGCGCGACGCCGGCGGCGATCGCGGTCCTCACGGCGCTGCTCGCGCTCATCGCGCTGCGCGACGGACGTCGCACGCTCGCGGTGGCGATCCCGCTGGCGACGATCGGCGCGGTCGTCAGCGCCGACCTCCTCAAGGCGCTGATCGACGAGACGCGGTTCTCGCCGGTCCTCGGCTACGGCCAGCTGACCGCAAGCTCCTGGCCGAGCGGCCATTCGACCGCCGCGATGATGGGGCTGCTGTGCGCGCTGCTGGTGGCACCGAAGCGCCGCCGGCGGATCGTCGCCGTGGCAGGGAGCGCGGCGGTGCTGCTCGTCTGCTGCTCGCTGCTCGTCCAGGGCGTGCACTACCCAAGCGACGTCCTCGGCGGAATGCTCCTTGCCGGGCTCTGGACATCGCTGACCCTCGCCGTCGTTCGCCGCAGCGGCGAGCCCGTCGACTCGCACGTCGCTCTGCGAGAGCCTGCCACGGGCGCGGCGGCCGGCGTGCTCGTCGCCCTGGCGGGCGCAGCCGCGCTTGCCTCGATCGGCCTTCCGGTCGGCGGCGCCCTGCTTGTGGCGACCGCGACGCTTGGCCTGGTTGCGGCGGCGCTCGGCAGCGGCATCGCGTCGCTCAACTGACCGCCGACTAGAGCCACGCGCAGCCCTCGCCCGAGGTCTAGCCTCTAGCGGCCGCGCCGGAGTAGCTCAGCTGGTAGAGCAATCGCCTTGTAAGCGATAGGTCAGGGGTTCGAGTCCCCTCTCCGGCTTGGCGGGATTGGGTGCTCTCGCTTCTTTGGGGATGCTCGGCACGCCGCCGGTGCCCAGGGAGATCGTCAGGCCCGCCGCTGGCGTGATAGGCAACCAATCGATGGAGGTGCCCAGATGGCTGAAGGTCCCGCCGCCCCGGAGGGAATTGTTCTGACCCACTTCATCGTCGCCGAGGACATCGAGCGCTCGCGGCGCTTCTACACCGAAGTACTCGGTGGCAGGGTCGTTTTCTCCGGAGCGGGCGGCCGGCCGACCAACGTCGCTCTCGCCAACAGCTGGATCGTGATCAGCGTCGGCGGCGGCCCGACCGACGACAAGCCATCCGTGATTTTGGAGACGCCGCCCGATCCCGACCGCGTCAACAGCTTCCTCAATATCCGCGTCAAGGACATCCAAGCCGTCTACACCGAATGGAGCGCGCGGGGTGCTCACTTCCTGACACCGCCGAAGCAGCACGCCTACGAGATCCGCTGCTATATCCGCGACCCCGACGGTCACCTGATCGAGGTCGGCCAAACCACCGACCCCCGCGGAGACTGGGTACCGCCGAACTGGCCTTCGAGCACGCCTGCCGAGAAGTCCAACTGACCGATCCGCACGCCACGTTGGCTCGTGCGGGTCTTCCGTTTTTTCGGCGCCGGTTGGCGGAGCAGCAGCGCGCCGGCGATCAGGTCAAGCGGGGGTGCGCCCGTCCGCCGGTGCTCAGGTGTTCTCGGCCGCCGGTGCAGCCGCTTCGAGCTGGTCGTCTCCCCAGAAATGGGTGTCGCCCACTGTCACGGTCGGGACGCCATAGACGCCCTCAGCGATCGCCCGGTTGGTCTCTGCGGCAAGGATCGGCTTCGCCGCTGCGATCTCCGCGTCATAGCTAGCGCTGTCGAGACCTACTTCGACCCAGCAGTCGCGGACGGCGCCGGTCGTGCGCAGCCCCTCACCGGTGACGAAGTTGCGCTCAAACAGGGCGCGTGTGAGCACCTGCTCGCGCTCGTGGGCGATCGCCGCGGCGATCGCACGCAGGGGCTCAAGCGAATACGACTCGACCGGGAAACCCGGTGGCCAGCGCAGCGCCGGCAGGCCGCGTGCCGCGGCGCGCGCCTCGCACTCGGCGATGCCTTCGCGCCGCGTCGACTCGTCGAAGGACCATGGCCGGCGGTTCCGCGCTCGCAACACGAACGCAAACGCGATCGGGCGCCACTCGATGTCCGGCCCGAGGATCTCGTTGACCCGCATCGCGGCGAGATAGGCGTACGGCGAGTTCGTATCGAAGCGAAAAACCGGCCGCATTCGATGGAATTGTCGCGAAACGCGAGCGGCTCGATGCGTTATGCAAATAAGCGGCCGGCGACGTGGACCGCTCCTTTTCGCGCACGGCAGCAACGTGACGCCTGGGTGTCACGCTTGTTCCGAGGCGCCGTCGCGGTCGATGTCGCCGCGCAGGACGGCGTAGAGATATCCGTCCCTGTATGTCCCATCACGCCACTGTGCGCCGCGAATCAGCCCCTCGCGTGTAAACCCTGCGCCCTCTAGTGCGCGCTGCTCGGCGACGTTGTCGACATCGGTGTGTGCCTCGATGCGATTGACGGCCGTGTGGGCGAAGAAGAGTTCCGCGAGCGCCCTTTGAGCCGCCCGCCCGACACCGCGACCGCGGGCGGCCGGCCGAAGCCAGATCCCGATCATCGGGCATCGCGAAGCTGCGTTGGGTCCCCACTGAACGTAGCGCCAAGTGACATCTCCGGCCACGCTCCCGTCGTCGTCGAGCACAACGAGGCCGCCTGGGTCGTCGAACCCGGCGGGACGCACACTCGTGCGATCTACCCGGCGGCCGAACTCATCCAAGGGGCGTTCGCCGCGAGTGAGCAGCGCCAGATCGCCTGGCTGCTCGGGCCGCAAAGCGACCGTCACCGGCTCACCCAGTCAGTGCCGGCGGCATCTGAGGCCGCTCTGTCCTTGCTCGGCATCCGACGCGGATCATCGCATCAGCGCTACCGGAGATGGATCCAACCACTGGTCGCTCATGCCGGTCGCGAGGCGACAGGGCGATCGCTCGATTCAGGTCTCGGCGCTGGGCGGATGACCGTCGTGATCAAGCCGCAGACCGCGCTGTAGCTCGCGTCAAGCGGCGACCCATTCTCCGGCCTGAGTCCTGCGCGGCGGAG
>DATGHN010000033.1:0-3796 GCA_035308005.1 Solirubrobacteraceae bacterium | reverse complement strand
GGGTCGCGTCGATCTCGTGCGTGCAGGTTCTGCGAAGGCGCGGCTCGACCTCGGCGACGTGGCGAAGGATGAGCTCGCGTTCCTCGGGGCTCTTGCCGTAGCTGTTGGTGGTTCGGTTCGCCAGGCGGCTGAGCAGGATGTCGGCGGGCGCACTGAGCAAGACGATCGCGTCGAAGCGGGGGTAGAACCTGCCCTGGTTCGAGACGGTGCCCGAGACGTAAAGAGGGGCGTCGCTCTCGCTGGCCAGGAGCGTGCTGATGCGCTCCTCATTCCAGACGTGGCCGCCGTCGCTCTCACTCCGCGAGCTCCAGCCTCCTTCGTCGCTGTCAACCGTTCGGAACCCGCGCCGCGCGAGCTCGGCCAGCGCGGTCGACTTGCCGGTGGCGGACATGCCCGTTACGAGGATCCTCGACACGCTCCGAGCATAGCCATGGCAGACCGCGCGACCGCTGGTCTAGGAGGACCACCAGCTGAACTGAATCCCCCAGGGGATGAGGCCGAAGTAGTCGACGCTGTTGGGTCCCGTGAAAGCGTCGGAGGCGAACAGCGGATGCTCGATCTCGATCGGAGCTCCGCCGCCGATTCCCTGCAGCCATAGGCCGTCGTCGCGCACGAAGAGCAGGTCGCGACCGTCGCTTGACCAGGTCGGGACTGAGGCGCCGTCGACAGAGCCGATGCGACGGGTCGTACCGGTGCGGGCGTTCCAGACGTAGATCGCGTGCGCGGCGTCCCAGGCTGCGTCCGAGCAGGGGATGCATTTCAGGACCGGCGCGCGCACGTAGGCCAGCAAGGTCCCGCCCGCCGACCATGCGGGCTCCAGCGAGACCCCGGAGCCAGGCTGCCCCGCCGGTGGGATCGCGATCGGCGAGCACGACGGCCCGCGCACCGTCGGCGCCGGACAGCGCTGGGCGTCGGGACCGACCCACGTCGTTGCTCCGGGCACGGGGGTGCACCTCAGCGCCGCGGCGTCGCAGTACTCGACGGTCTTGCCCTGGCCGAGCACGCGCCCAGCCCCGCCGGTGGTGGCGTCAACCGCCAGCGCGCCGGACGCGCCCGCCGCGACGGAGGACCCATCGGTCGAGAGGGCCTGCGCGAATACCCGCGGCCTCGCGCCGGGTCTCGCGATCAGCGCGAGCGGCGTCTGGTCGAGGTTGCGCGTGGCACCGCAGCAGAGGGCCCAGAAGCCGATTCCTCTGCGCGGCCACCAGCCGACCAGGTACGCGAGCGTCTCGCGCCCGCCGCAGTCCGAGCAGATGCGCGAGGGGAACCGCTGCGCGTTGCCGATCCGATACCACGTCGTCGGCGCGCCACCCGCGATCGGATAGGCGCGTATCACGGTCCCCTCGCCGGCGCTGTTGGTCGAAACCGCGATCTGACGACCGTCGGGCGACCATGCCGCGCCCTCCACGATCCCCTGCCGCGCCAAGCCGCCCGAGAGCTCCACGACCGTCCGCGTCGGGCCGTCTGGGCGGATCAGCTCGAGTGTCGAGCCGCGCCCGCCAGCTGTCGCGGCGAGGACGTCGGCAGTCGGATTCCAGCCGACCAAATCGTCGAGTCCGACCACCACATGCGCGCCGCTTCCGTCGCCATGCGCAATCCAGAGCTCGACCGGCGTCGGCGAGTTGACAGTCGAGGCGGCGGTCACATAGGCGAGCCAGCGCCCGTCATGCGACAGGAGCGGCTCCGAGGCGGTCCACCCCGTCGGCTCAGGCATTCGCCGCAGCGCGCTTGGTTCGCCGTCAAGCGCCCACGCCACGCCGCGGGACACGAACGCCAGCTCGCCGTGTCCGGCAAATGCGCGCAGATTCACGAACGGCGCGGGAGCGGTTGTGCCCTGCGCCACGATTCCCGGGCCACCACTGTCGGTCACCCAGTACCCGAGAGCAGCGGCCGCGCCCAGTACGAGCGCCGCCAGCGCAGTGCGCCGCCGGCGGCGCAGGCGGGAGCGCCGCCGCGCCTCCTCGATCAGCGCCTCCGGCTGATCGGCGGGCGCGTGGCGGCGGTCGCGGAACTCGAGCAGTAGCATGGAACCAACATAGATGGCACCATAGCCCCGCGTCAAGCGTGCGTCTTCGCGCCGGCGAGGGGGCGTCTGCCGAGCGCGTGAAGCGACGACATCGGTCGCGGGCACAGCGCGACGCGCAGCGGTAGCCTTCCTACGGCGGCTTGCACGGGGGCGGTCGCGACCCGCGCTGGCCGGACCTACTGTTCGGCGATGGGGAGGCGTGATGTCTGATGAGTGGACGGTTCACGGAGTCGAGTTCGCGACCTGCAACTGCGACTGGGGGTGCCCGTGTCAGTTCGGCGCGCCTACGACGCACGGCCATTGCGAGGCGATCGTCTGTGGCCACATCGAGCACGGACAGTTCAACGACACGCCGCTCGACGGGCTGGATTGGGCGCTGCTGGTGTCCTGGCCTGGTGAGATCGCGGACGGCAACGGCACGCAGCAGGCGATCATTTCTGACCAGGCCGACCCGGACCAGCGCGAGGCGCTCCGGAAGATCCTGCACGGCGAGTCAACCACGCCGGGGTCGACGCACTTCTTTGTCTACAACAGCACGATGACGAACGTGCTCGAGACGCTGTACGCGCCGATCGAGCTCTCAATCGACGTGGATGAGCGGATTGCCGACGTGAGGATCGACGGGCTGGTCGAGTCGACGGGTCGCCCGATCATCAACCGATTCAGCGGAGAGGCGGTGCGCTCGCGAATCGATTTGCCGGGCGGCTTTGAGTACACGCTCGCCGAGATGGGCAATGGCAACACGCGGGTCCGCGCCGGGATCGAGCTTGACCTGACGAACACCTACGGCCAGTTCAACGTTCTCCACATGAACCAGGATGGGGTGATCCGCTGAACGTCTCACTTCGCGTGCGCGGGCCCGGGCTCGCCGGAATCTCCTCGACGCGTCGCGACCAGACGGTGGTGCTGGCGGGACTCGCGTCAGTGACCGCCGCGGGCTGGCTTTACACGGTCGACCAGGCAGATCAGATGTCCGCAGCGGGCGCGATGGGTGGCCGCTCGATGGGCGCGACGATGCACACGATGCTCTCGATGGGCCCGTGGGCGAACGGAGAGTTCGGGCTCATGCTGGCGATGTGGGTGATGATGATGGTCGCGATGATGGCGCCGACCGCGGCGCCGATGACGCTGGTCTACGCCGCCGTCGCCCGCAAGGCCGCGCTGCAGCGCAACCCAGTCGCGCCGACGTTCGTGTTCGTGGCGGGCTATCTCACGGTCTGGAGCGTCTTCGCCGTGCTCGCGACGTTGGCGCAGCGCGGGCTGGCGCACGCCGCGCTCCTCTCACCGGCGATGGCTTCGAACAGTCGCCTGTTCGGAGGCGGCCTGCTGATAGCGGCGGGCATCTACCAGCTCACACCGCTCAAGCAGGCCTGCCTGCGCCACTGCCGCGCGCCGGCACATTTTCTCTCCCAGCACTGGCGGCGCGGCTCGATCGGCGCCTACCGCATGGGCCTGGTGCTCGGCGCCTACTGCCTCGGATGCTGCTGGATCCTGATGGCGCTGCTGTTCGTCGGGGGCGTCATGAACCTGCTCTGGATCGCCGCGATCGCCGCGTTCGTGCTGATCGAGAAGGTTCTGCCGGGAGGCCCGCATACCAGCCGCATCGCCGCCGCCGGCGCAGTCGCCGCCGGCATCGTCAGCGTCGTGCTCTAAAGACCCAGCCCACCTCGACTGGGCGCCGCCGACCGGCGACGCCCAGCCGCGCGGGTCGCGGGCTCAGTCCTCGTCGCTTGCTGCGATCGCCACGCCGAGCTGCTCCATGACAGCCGG
>DATGHN010000032.1:0-2400 GCA_035308005.1 Solirubrobacteraceae bacterium | reverse complement strand
TCAACGCCGTTGCTCCTGGCCTGATCTCCACCGAAATGACCGAGGGCATCCCCGAGGAGATGCTTGGACGGGTTCCCGCGCAGCGCCCCGGAACGCCGGAGGAGGTCGCCGCGGCGGTCGCCTTCCTAGCCTCACCCGCTGCCGGCTACGTGACCGGCAGCACTCTCTACGTCGACGGCGGCCTGTCCGCCTGAATGCAACGAAAGGAAGCCAATGGCAGAGCACACCAGCGAGCAGATCGAGAAAGTCATCACGGATTCTCTGATCAGCTTCGGCGCGAACGCCTCGGACGTCAACCGCGACGCCGAGCTGACCGCGCTCGACATCGACTCGCTCGATCTCGCCGAGCTCTCGCAGATCATCGAGGAGCAGTTCGGCGTCGAGCTGAGCGGCGCCGACGTCGCCGAGATCTCAACAGTCGGCGATGCGATCGACCTGGTGGCGGAGCGCGCCTGAGGACATGGTCGACGTCGTCGTAACGGGAGTCGGCGCGGTCACCCCGCTCGGCGTGGGCGCAGCTGTGCTCCACGAGCGCTGGTCGGCAGGGATCTGCGGCATCGCCGACGGCGAGGGTGGCTGCCGCGAGTTCGAGCCGACCGAGCACCTCTCGGTCAAGGAGGCCCGCCGCGCCGACCGCTTCACGCAGTTCGCGCTCGTTGCCTCCGATGAGGCGCTGGCCGACGCCGGCTGGGACGGCGAGCTGCCCTACGACCCGACGCGCATCGGATCGATCGTCGGCAGCGGAATCGGCGGGATCGGCACGATCGAGGCCAACGACAAGGCGATGTACGAGGGCGGCGCGAAGGCCGTCTCGCCGCTGGCCGTCCCGCTGATGATGGGAAACGCGGCGGCAGCCGCGGTCAGCATGCGCCATCACCTGCGCGGCACATGCTTCGGCACCGTCTCCGCGTGCTCCTCTGGCGCCGACGCGATCGGCGCGGCGATCCACTCGATCCGCGCTGGCGAGACGCTCGCCGTCGTGACCGGTGGAGCCGAGGCGGCGCTGACACCGCTCTCGCGCGCTGCCTTCAGCGCCCTCGACGCGCTCTCGAACGTCGGCATCTCGAGACCCTTCGACGCGCGCCGGGACGGCTTCGTGATGGGCGAGGGGGCAGGGATCCTCGTGCTCGAGAACGGCGACGCGGCGCGGGCACGCGGCGCGCGGATCCTCGCTGTCGCGCGCGGCTACGGAGCGACCGCGGACGCCCACCACCTGACGGCGCCCGATCCCGGCGGTGAGGGCGCCGCTGCGGCGATCGCCCGCGCCCTCGAGGACTCAGGGATCGGAGCCGAGGACGTCATTTACGTCAACGCGCACGGCACCTCGACGCCGCTCAACGACCGCGCCGAGACGATCGCGCTGAAGGCCGCGTTGGGCGAGCGCGCCGGCCAGATACCCGTGTCCTCGACGAAGTCGGCGATCGGCCACCTGCTCGGCGCCGCCGGCGCGGTGGAGGCGATCGCGACGATCCTCGCGCTGCGCGCACGGCTGATCCCGCCCACGCTTGGCTGGGCCGAGCCCGAAGAGGGCCTTGACCTGGACTACGTACCCGACCGTGCCAGGCCACTGGAGCTCGCCGACGGCGAGCGGCTCCTGGCTATCTCAAACTCGTTCGGATTCGGCGGCCACAACGCCGTGCTGTGTCTGGAGGCGATATGACGCTTGCGCTCGTTCCTCGACCCGATGAAAAGCTCACGCCGATGGAGCGCCTCGAGGTGCTCTGCGATCCCGGCTCGATCGACCTGCTGCGAACGGAGGTCCTCTCGCGCCACATGGGCGAGAAGGCGCGCCCCGGCGACGGGGTGCTCGGGGCGAGCGGCCGCGTCGACGGACGCGTCGTCGCCGTCTTCGCCCAGGACGCCTCGTTCGCCGGCGGCTCGCTCGGCGAGGCGCATGCCGAGACGGTCGTCGCCGTCCTCGAGCTCGCCGAGCGCTCGCGCGTGCCTGTGATCGGCTTCGTGGAGTCGGCCGGCGCGCGCATGCAGGAGGGCCTGGCCGCCCTCTCGGGCTACGCCAAGATCTTCCACAAGCACGTCGCCCTGTCGGGCTTCGTGCCGCAGATCTCCGTCATCTGCGGCCCGTCCGCGGGCGGCGGCTCCTACGCGCCGGCGCTGACCGACTTCGTGATCATGACCGAGAAGGCGAGCATGTTCCTGACCGGGCCGGGCGTCGTCGCCAAGGTGATGGGCGAGACGGTCGACATGGCCGATCTCGGCGGGCCGCGCGTGCACGAGCGAAACGGCGTCTGCCACCTGGTCGCCGAGACCGATGTCGACGCCGCGCTGCTCGCGCGCGACCTGCTCGACTACCTGCCCCAGAACTCGGACGAGCGCCCGGTGCGCTGGCCGACGGTCGACGCGCCCGGCTTCGCGCCCGACTCGTTCGTGCCGGCCGAGGAC
>DATGHN010000031.1:0-3598 GCA_035308005.1 Solirubrobacteraceae bacterium | reverse complement strand
ACGTTGTACTTCAGTTCCTTGTGAGCCATTCTTTGTCAGTCTCCTTAGGACTCGACGCGGGCGAGAACGTCGGACTCGCGCAGCACGAGCAGTTCCTCGCCATCGATCTTGATCTCAGTCCCGCCGTACTTGCTGTAAAGGACCTCGTCGCCCTCGGAGACGTCGAGCGGAATCCGCTTGCCGTCGTCGTCGATCTTTCCGTCGCCGACGGCCAGGACCTTTCCCTTCTGCGGCTTCTCTTTGGCGGTGTCGGGGAGGACGATGCCGCTTGCGGTCGTCTCCTCCTCCTCGATCGCCCGCACGATGAGACGATCGCCCAGGGGCTTGAGCTTCATCTTCGAAAACCTCCGTTGAGTGTGTGCTTCTCGCGGCGGCGCGCTCCACTCGGAGGCCACCGGATGGGATTGGCACTCTCGTTTCGAGAGTGCCAGGTGGCACTGAGAATACAAGCCCGGGGCACGATTTGTCAAGAAAATTGGCACTCTCGCAACAAGAGTGCCAATTTCGCGGCGGCGCCTGCCCGATCCGCCCGCGGCGGCCTCGGATCGCCAACGCGGAGCGCGCCTGCGCCCGCGCTATCGTGCGCGAGCACAATGAGCAGCTTCGACCCCGCCCTCAGCGCCTTCCTGCTGCGGCGCATCTCCGAACTCGGGCCGATGCGGACCACGGCGATCGCCTTTCAGGCAGGCGACATCGAACGCTTCGAGCACGTCGAGCGCTTCAACCTCGACGACGCCGAGCGCTGGGCGCAGGAGAGCGCCGCCGATGGGCTCCTTGCGCCAAGCGAGGAGGACACCGAGGCCTGGCAGATCACCGACGCGGGGCTGCGCGTCGTCGCCGAGCCGCCCGGCTGAGCGCCGCCTAGTTCTGGGCGCCGCCGAAGCCCTTGATGGCCTCGGTCATACCCTGCGGCTTGTCGAGGATCTGCGAGAAGCGCACCACCGTCACGGTGTCTTCGAGTGAGACGTCGCGGCCGTAGATCTGCTCGAGGAAGTGGACGAGCTCCTCGTGGCGGCGAAACTCGGGATTGTCATGCTCGATGTCGCGAGGCGAGAGGTCGCGCAGGCGCATCACCTCGACCTGGTCGATGACCGCCTCGAAGATCTTCTCGCGCGGCGAGTATTGGTAGCCGATCGTCACCAGCACGGCCTGGTTCTTGCGGTACTTGTGAGACTTGTCGCCGAGGCGAATCGTCGCCGTCTTCCGCCCGCGCTTGAGCTGATCGGCGAAGATCGTCGAGTAGAAGTTCAGGACCTGCACGGTGGGCAGGCTATCGGTCCGCGCTTGATTTAGATAGAGCGTTCTGGACCATCGCGCGCTCACCCGGATAGGTCAGCTGCTTGATCGCTTCTGCCATCGAAAGCCAGTGCGCGTCCTCGATCTCGTGGTCGTGATCCTCGGGCGAACCGGCGCTGAACTCGAACAAAAAGAAGCGCACGCCCTTGCTGATCAGGCGCCCGTCGCGGCGGTAGTGGTAGCGCACCTCTCCCAGCGGGCCGACAAGTTCGGCCTCGACGCCGCCCTCCTCGCGGACCTCGCGGGCAGCCGCCTGCTCGTCGGTCTCGTTGCCGTCGAGATGGCCCTTGGGCAGCGCGAGCACGCGCGAGCCGTCGGCGGCGCGGCGCGTCGGCACGACGACGAGCACCTGATCGCCCTTGACGACCACCCCGCCGGCGGAGCGCTCCTCCACGGCGCGGCCGCGCCGCCGGCGCGCGGCGGCGTCATGCGGCGTACGCCGCGCAGAGCCTCGCGACTCGCTCATCTCGACCGCTCGTTGCGGGATTGCGAAAAGCTGCAAAAAGCGGCCATACCGCAGTATTTCACCGCATCGCGCATAGATGTGTCGAGGGCTCCGGCGGCGCCGCTATCGTTGCGAGGCGTGCGTTTCCGCGACCGCGCCGTCGTCGCAGCGCTGCTCGCCGCGCTGGGCCTGACCCCACTAGCCGCCGATGCGGCGAAAAAGCCGCCCGTGCCGAAGCTCACCGCGCCTGATCTATGGGCAACGGTCGACGTCTGCAACACGGCCGCGCACCCCGACACGATCGGCGTGCGCGGCTCGATGCCCGGCACCGGCGACAAGCACGAGGAGATGTACATGCGCTTTGTCATCGAGTACCAGAGCGGCAACGGTCACTGGCACTACTTCAATACCGGCGGGATATCCAGCTACATCGACCTCGGCGACGCCTCGGCCGCCTCGCGCCAGGCGGGACAGAACTTCCAGCTCGGTAAGAACGTCAACGCCAACTATCTACTGCGCGGCGTGATTCAGTACGAATGGCGCCTCGGCGGGCGCAACATCGGCACGACCGTGCGCTCGACGTCGGGTGGACACCAGGTCGCGGCCGGCGGCGACCCGCCCGGCTTCAGCGCCGCGTTCTGCACGATTCAAGCGAACAGGCGCGGGTCGTTGGTGATCACTCCCGTTACGCCGAGCCCGGCGAGGCGCGCGATCAGCGCCGCGTCGTCGACAGTCCATACGTAGGTCTCACCGCCGGCCGCATCGACCGCCTCGACGAGTCGCTCTGTCACGACGCTCCAGTGCGTCACGAGCGCATTGATGGCACCCGAGGCGATCCGCTCCGCCGCGCGCCGCGGGATCCCCATCCGATAGGCGCGCCCGACCAACGCGAGCTCGTTGATCAGCGCGATATCCGGAACCGTCCACCCGCGCGGGATCTCGGGGGCGATCTCCCGAAAGCGCGCCAGCACGCCGCGCACGCCGGTGCTGATGAAGGCTCGCGCGCGCGTCCCGCTGGCGTCGAGCGCCGCGACCACGCCCTCCTCGACGCCCCGGCGCTTGATGTCGATCTGAAGCCTCACGCCGGCAAAGCTCGGCGTCGCAAAATGGGCAAGCGCGTCGGAGAGACGCAGCGGCGGGTTGCGTGCCAGGGCGCCGTAGTCGTGGGCGACGAACAGCTCGCCGGGCCGCGTCCGCCCGGGCAGCACGTCGAACTCGATCATGTCGACCCCGATCGCGACGGCCGCGTCGAAGCTCTCGAGCGTGTTGTCGGTCGCCAGCGCCGGCGCGCCGCGGTGCCCGACGCGGATCAGCTCTGACAACCCGAGCACCAGTAGGTCGTAAGGTTCCCCTCACCCTGCCCGGCGCTCGAGATCGCCGCGCCGCAGCGGCCGCACGCCTCGCCGGCCCGCCCGTAGACGGCCCGCGGCCGAGCGATGAATCCGTCCCGCGCCGAGTGTGCCATCGCCTCGCGCGCGAATGCCACCGCCGCGAGGATCGTCTCATCGGCGGTCAGGCCGAGCGGCTTCCATGGATCGGCGGCGGCGGCGAAGCAGGACTCCGACTTCCAGATGTTCCCGATCCCGGCGATCGTGCGCTGATCGATGAGCGCGTCCCCAAACGGCCGCGTCGGATCGTCCTCGCGGATCCGCCTGATCAGTGCAGCCTCGTCGAAGCGCTCGCCGAGCACATCCTGTCCGAGTCCCGAAAGCCTCGGATCGCTGCGCGTGCGGGCCTCCGTCAACAGCTCGAGCAGCGGTCCATCGAACTCGACGACCTCGCATCCACCGCTCCCGATAACGAGCCACGCGCGTCGCGGCGATCGCCGCCAGCGCTCGCCCGGCGCGTAGACGCCCC
>DATGHN010000030.1:0-5792 GCA_035308005.1 Solirubrobacteraceae bacterium | reverse complement strand
CATCTACTTCACCGGCGACGGCGACGACATGCGCCAGTGGGCGCGAGTGCTCTTCAGCCAGGGCATCCGCACGGTGCCGGCCGGGAGCCTCGCCTTCGTCGACTTCTCGACGCCCGATCCGGCCTCCGATCGCGTCGAGCGCTTCATGACAGCGGCCCAGCACGCGCTCGCCGAGGGCGATTACGCACTCGCCGCGCAGCGGCTGATCTACGCGCGCGACGCTGAGCCGACGAGCGTGCCGGTGCTCCGCATGTTGACGCTCGCCTTCTGGCAGGCCGAAAACCTCGAGGCCGCCGCGCGCGCCGTCCGCGACTGGGCGCGCGTCGACCCGGATCGGCCCGCGGCGCACCGCTTCGCGGCGCGCATCTATGAGGACATGGGGGCGATCGATCTGGCCGCCGAGGCGGCCGAGCGCGCCGTTGAGCGAGCTCCTCGCGATGGCGGCGAATGGGCGCGCCTGGGGCGGCTGCGGCTGCGCCTGATGGATCGCCAGGGAGCGATCGACGCGCTCCGGCGCGCGGTCTCGCTCGAGCCGAGCGTTGAGGCGTTCCTCGACCTTGCGCTCGCGCTGCAACTCGCAGGCGACCTCGGCGGCGAAGTGTCAGCGTGCGAGCAGGCCGTCGAGCTCGACGGCGACTCACACCAAGCGTGGGTGCGACTCGCGCACGCGCTCGCGCGCACCGATCGGATCGGCGAATGCGTCGCCGCCTGCGAGCGGGCGCTCGAGCTCGGCGACGACGCGGAAGTCGCCGATTTGCTCGAACGCGTGAGGGCGCTGGAGCAGCGAGTCCTGCCGGCCGCCTAAGATCGAGTCTGCATGTCGTTCATCAGCCCAGTCCATATCGCCTTCTTCGCCGCCATCGCGCTTCTTGCGCTCGGGCCCAAGCGCTTTCCCGAGTTCACCAAGACGCTGGGCCACACGCTGCGCGAGTTTCGCGAGGTCGTGAGCGGGGCGACCTCTGCGGTGTCGGTTGACCGCGCTGACGCCGCCGAGCCTCCGGTTGCAGCGACGCCCGTGCCGGCGCCGCCACCGGCTCCACTCGACTAGCTCGAACTTATCGAGGTCCCGCCCGGGACTCGCGCGCTTGGGACGAGCGATCGCGATCGGCGAAAGCCGCACGCGGGCCGTATGTCTACAGGGCCGTCTCGACTTAGCGGCGCGCCAGACACCACGACGAGCGCTACGGAACGCACGACGGCGCGCGTGACGGACGACGAACCGGAACGTCAGCGCAGCTCTGGCAAGTCGAGGCCCTCGACGCCGCCCGCGTGGGCCGCGTCGATGAGCTTCACCATTGCGCGCTCGAGCGCAATCGGACGCGCGCGGCCGGCGAGCCGCAAGTCGATTGTGTTGAGCATGGTGTCCGTCGTGCGCGCGAGCGCGCGCAGCTCGTCGTCATCAAGATCGATGGTTGGCATACGTCCTTTAGTGAAGCCGCTAGGCCCGGTTAGCACAGGGGTATTTCGTCACCCGAGCGGCTGGCGCCCTGTTCGGGCGCACTCAACTCACGTCGAGAGTGTCGCGTTCACGCGACGGCCTCGGCTCGACACTGGCTGCCTGATCCGCGCGTTGCGACTCTTTGCGCGATGAGGAGCTGTGGGAGTCCCTTGCACCAATCCTGGCCATATGGCATCATATTGCTATGCCGAGGACGCAGACCCTGGTCCAGCTATCCGATGAGCTTCTCGCTCAGCTCGACGAGCGGGTCGTGCGCGAGGGACGTTCGCGTTCAGACCTGATCCGGGAGGCAGTTTCGGGTTATCTCGCAGGCGACCTAGAAGCCGACTTCGACCGGCGGCTCGTAGACGCGTACACGCGCCAGCCCCAAGAAGACCTCACTCGCGCCGAGTCGGCCGCCATAGCGCTCATCGCCGCGGAGCCCTGGGAGTAGCCGCAGTCGTGAACCGCGGCGAGATCTGGTGGCTGGAGCACCCAGACGCAGGCAGGCGTCCGGCCTTCATCCTTACCCGCCAGGCCGCGATTGTGGTACTAAACGCGGTCCTCGTCGCTCCCGCTACTCGCACGGTGCGGGGCATCCCGACGGAGGTGTTGCTCGGACCCGACGAGGGCATGCCGGAACGCTGCGCGCTCAGCTTCGACAACCTCACGACGGTCCCCAAAGCGCTCCTAACCGAGCGCATCACGCGGCTCCAACCCACAAAGCTCGCTGAGATCTGTCCCGCGCTTCACATCGCGGCCGGCTGCTGACCACACACATGCGGCGCCAGGGCGGACTGTCAGCCTCCGGCGATAGCGTGCCTGCTGTGCGTCTGATCGTCGCCCGCTGCACAGTCGACTACACCGGCAGGCTTTCCACGCACCTGCCGGTAGGCACGCGCCTACTCATGGTCAAGGCCGACGGCACCTTCATGGTCTGGAACGACGGCGGTGGGGGCAAAGTCAAACCCCAGAACTGGATGACCCCGCCGACAGCCGTCGAGATCGATGGCGATCCGCCGGCGTCGATCGAAGTGCGCAAGCGCGGCGGCGAGGAGCGCCTTCGAATCGACATCGAGGAGGTGCTGCTCGACCAGACTCACGAGATGGGCGAGGCTGCGGCGCTCGAGAAGGATGGCGTCGAGCGCGACCTCCAGGAGCTGCTCGCGGCGGCTCCGCAGAGCTGCGGTGAGGGCTTTCGCCTCGTGCGCCGCGAGTGGCCGACCGACATCGGCCCGGTCGATTTGATGTGCCGCGACGAGAGCGACGCCTGGGTCGCCGTCGAGATCAAGCGGATCGCCACGATCGAGGCCGTCGAGCAGCTCGCGCGCTACCTCGAGCGGATTCGGCTCGATCCGGCGATGGGCGAGTGCCGTGGCGTGCTCGCCGCCCAGCAGATCAAGCCCCAGGCGAGTGTTCTCGCTGCGGCGCGCGGGATCGCCTGCGTGCAGATCGACATCGAGGTTCTGCGCGGCGAGCGCGAGCCCGAGCTGACGCTGTTCGCCTAGGGCGGACGAGCGACTTAGCGCTCGCCCGGCGTCTTCGTCGGGTACTGCGACGGCGCTACGGAGAGGTCGAGCGCCGTCTGGACGATCCGTTGCTGTTCGAGCGCGTGGGCGGCCGGATAGCCCTCGCCGGGGCTCGCGCGCTCCGGCCGTCCGACGTAGCCGAAGTCGAGCTCGGCGGGAATGATCTGCAAAAGGCGCGGGCTCATGAACGCGCGCGACCCCATGTTGCGCGGCTCCTCCTGCACCCACAGGAGTTCCGTCAGGTTGGGATAGCGCGCGAGCGTCTCGAGCAGCTCGTTCTCGGGGAACGGGTAGAGCAGCTCGACGCGCGCGATCGCGATGTCCTCGCGCGCGGCTCGATCCGGGTGACCCGCGAGGTCGTAATAGATCTTGCCCGTACAGAGGATCAGGCGGGTGACCTTGGCGTCGTCTGTGTGGGGGTCGGCGACGACCGGCTCAAAGCGGCCCTCGCTGAGGTCGGCCAGGGAGCTCGTCGCCTGCGGGAGGCGCAGCAGCGACTTCGGCGTCATCACGACTAGCGGGCGCTGCTTGACGATCTTGGCCTGGCGGCGAAGCAGGTGGAAATACTGCGCCGGTGTGGTCGGGTTGGCCACGCGCAGGTTGCCCTCGGCGGCCAGCGACAGGAACCGCTCCAGGCGCGCGGAGGAGTGCTCGGGGCCCGATCCCTCGTAGCCGTGCGGCAGCAACAGCGTAAGGCGCGACGTCTGCCCCCACTTGGCGAGGCCGGAGACGATGAACTGGTCGACGATCACCTGGGCGGCGTTGACGAAGTCCCCGAACTGCGCCTCCCAGAGCACGAGCGTCTCCGGCGATTCCTGGCTGTAGCCGTACTCGAAGCCGAGGCAGCCCACCTCGGAAAGGGGGCTGTTGTGGAGCTCAAACGGAGCCGTTGAGGTCGGCAGGTTCGCGATCGGGCAGACCGTCTGGCCGTTTGAGGCGTCGTGGAGGACGAGGTGGCGCTGGCTGAAGGTGCCGCGCTCGGTGTCCTGTCCCGTCAGGCGGATCGGCGTGCCTTCGGCGAGCAGCGAGCCGTAGGCCAGCGACTCGGCGTGCGCCCAGTCGATCTGTCCGTCGAGCGCATCATGGCGGCGCTCGATCTGGCGCACGAGCTTGGGGTGGATCGTGAAGCCCTCGGGGACGCGCACGAGGTTCTCGTTGATCTCGCGCAGCAGGCCGGCGTCGACGTTGGTGTCGACCTCGGGCGAAGCGGTGCGGTCGAGGCGGTACTCCTCGGTGTGCGGCTCCTCGCCGCCGCTCGCGCGAAGCTGGGCGATCTGCTCCTGGAGCGCGTGGTGGCGTTGCGTCAGCTCGTCCCAGGCGTCCTGGCGCGCCTTGTCGACCTCATGCGGGGCGATCGCCTTGCGGCTGATCAGCTCGTCGGCCCAGAGCTCCCAGACGCGCTTCTTGCCGCGGATGATCTCGTACATCTCCGGCTGCGTGTAGGCCGGCTCGTCTGACTCGTTGTGTCCGAAGCGGCGATAGCCGATCAGGTCGATCAGGACGTCGTGGCCGAACTCCGCGCGGAAGGCGAAGGCGAGCCGGACCGCCGAGATGCAGGACTCCACGTCATCGGCGTTGACGTGGATGATCGGGATGTCGAACCCCTTCGCCATGTCCGATGCCCAGTGCGTCGAGCGGGCGTCGTCGGGGTCGGTCGTGAAGCCGGTCTGGTTGTTGGTGATCAGGTGCAGCGTGCCGCCGACGGTGTAGCCGTCGAGCGTCTGGAGGTTGAGCGTCTCGGCGACGACGCCCTGGCCGGGAAACGCGGCGTCGCCGTGAATCATGATCGGCACCGCGCCAGTGGTGTTCAGCTCGAGGCGATCGCCGTCGAAGGTGGCCTGAGCGGCGCGCGTCGCTCCCATCACGACCGGACAGACGTATTCGAGGTGGGAGGGGTTCGACTCCAGGTTGATCTGGATCGATCCGCCGTCCTCGAGCCGGTAGCTGCCCTGCGCGCCGTGGTGATACTTGACGTCGCCGGTTCCGCCCTGAGGGATCGTCGTAACCGCCTCGAGCGTCGAGGCGCCCTCGAACTCGGCGAAGATCGTCTCGTAGGGCCGGCCGAGGTTGTGGGCGAGGACGTTGAGCCGCCCGCGGTGAGCCATGCCGATGACGACCTCGTGCGCGCCGCCGCCGGCGGAGAGGCGGATCATCTCGTCGAGCATCGGCACGGTCATGTCGACACCCTCGATCGAGAACTGGTGCTGGCCGAGGTAGGTGCGGTGCATGAACCGCTCGAGTGCGTCGACCTCGATCAGGCGGACCAGCAGGGCCCGCTGGTCCTCCACCGAGAGCGGCTGGCGGAACGCCCTGCTCTCGATCTTCTCACGTAGCCAGCGGCGCTGCTGATGGCTCGCCATGTGCTCGATCTGGTAGGCGATCGTCCCGCAGTAGACGTCGTGCAATTGCGGGAACGCCTCGGCAAGCGTCTCGCCGGGAACGAAGATGTGAAGCAGCTTCGAGGGGATCTGCGCCATCAGGACGGTCGTCAGGCCGATCGTCTGCGGGTCGAGCGCGGGGTCGCCCTGCGGCGGCGTGCCGAGCGGATCGAGCGAGGCTGCGAGGTGGCCGTGCGTGCGCAGCGAGCGCACGAGGGCGTTCGAGGTTGCCGCCGCCTGGAGCAGCTCCTCGCTCGGGGGTGCCGCGGCGGGCGGCGCCGCCGGCGCAGCGGGAGCCGGAGCGGTCGTGGGCGCCGGCGCGGTGGGCGGTGCGAGGCCGAGGGCCGCGAAGATCTCCTCGTAGAAGCCGTCGGCGCCATCGAGGAGGGACTGCACTTTGCCGAGGAAAGCGCCCGATTCGGCGCCCTGGATGATGCGGTGGTCGTA
>DATGHN010000029.1:0-9252 GCA_035308005.1 Solirubrobacteraceae bacterium | reverse complement strand
GCGGCAACATGGCCAAGCGGATCAAGCAAGCAGGACACACAGTCGTTGGTTATGACCGCAACCCCGGCGATCGCGACGTCGATTCCCTCGAAGCACTAGTGAAGGCGCTGCCCACGCCACGCGTCGTCTGGGTGATGGTGCCCGCCGGCGGCCCGACCCAGCAGACCATCGACGAGCTCGGAGGCTTGATGCAGCCGGGCGACGTGATCGTCGACGGCGGCAACTCCAAGTGGACCGAGTCGATCGATCGGCACGCCAAGTGCGCCGAGCGCGGCGTCAGCTTCGTCGATGTCGGCACCAGCTGCGGCGTCTGGGGGCTCGAGGTCGGCTACTGCATGATGGTCGGCGGGCCGGCACGCGCCGTGCGGCGCCTGGCCCCGATCCTCGACGTCCTCGCACCGCCGACCGCCGAGGACTCGGTCGCGGCGATCGGTCCGCGCGGCTGGCAGCACTTCGGCCCCTCAGGCGCCGGCCACTACGTGAAGATGGTCCACAACGCGATCGAGTACGGCCTGATGCAGGCCTACGCGGAGGGCTTCGAGCTCTTTCAGCAGTCCGAGTACCCGCTCGACAACGCGAAGATCGCCCACCTCTGGAACCAGGGCTCGGTGATCCGCTCCTGGCTCTGCGAGCTCGCGGCGCGCGCCTTCGAGGAGGACGGCAACGAGCTGGCCGGGCTCGAGGGCTGGGTCGAGGATTCCGGCGAGGGGCGCTGGACGCTCCAGGACGCGATCGACCACGGTGTCCCGACGCCGGCGCTGAGCGCCGCCCTCAACAGCCGCTTCTACTCGCGCGAGCTCGGCGACTACAGCGCCCGCGTGCTCGCCGCGCTGCGCAACCAGTTCGGCGGCCACGCGGTCAAGACGACCGGCACGTGACGCTCGCCGACCTGGGACCGAACCCCCTGGCGGCGGGCCTCGAGCGCCTGCCGGTCGCGCCGACCAACCTCGTGATCTTCGGCGCGACCGGCGACCTCGCGCGGCGAAAGCTCCTGCCGGCGATCTACAACCTCGCCCACGAGGGCGCCCTGCCTGGCCGCTTCAACCTCGTCGGCGTCTCGCGCGGCGAGCTCTCGGACGCCGAGTACCGCGACATCGCGGCCGAGTCGATCCGCCGCTTCTCGCGAACGCCACCCGACGAGAGCGTCCTCGACGGCCTTCTGTCGGAGCTTCGCTACGTCTCCGGCAGCTTCGACGGATCGGCGACCTATGAGGCGCTCGGCGCGGCGCTGGCCGAGTTCGACGCAACCGCCGGCGACGCGATGGCGCGCGTCTTCTACCTCTCGACGGCGCCCGAGTTCTTCGCCGTCATCGTCGGCGAGCTCAGCGCAGCCGGGCTCACGGTCGCCGAGGACCGCGACGTGCGGGCGATCATCGAGAAGCCGTTCGGAACGTCGCTCGCCGAGGCGCGCGCGCTCAACGAGCAGGTGCTGTCGGCGTTCGACGAGAGCCAGGTCTTCCGGATCGATCACTACCTCGGCAAGGAGACCGTCCAGAACATGCTGGCGTTCCGCTTCGCCAACGGCATGTTCGAGCCGCTCTGGAACCGCAACTACATCGCCAACGTCCAGATCACCGCGGCCGAGGACATCGGGATCGAAAGCCGCGCCGGCTACTACGACCACGCCGGGGCGCTGCGCGACCTCGTCTCAAATCACATGCTCCAGCTGCTGGCCCTGCTCTGCATGGAGCCCCCCGTCAGCTTCACCGCCGACGACGTGCGCGACGAGAAGGTCAAGGTGCTGCACGCGATCCGCACGCCGCGCGAGGAGGAGATCTCCTCGATCGCGCTTCGCGCGCAGTACCGGGCCGGGGTCAGCGGCGGCGAGGCGGTTCCCGGCTACCTCGAGGAGGACGGCGTCGCCGCCGACTCGCACACCGAGACCTACGCGGCGCTGCGCCTCGAGGTCGACAACTGGCGCTGGGCGGGCGTCCCCTTCTATCTGCGCACCGGCAAGCGCCTCGCGCGCAAGATCACCGAGATCGCCGTCGAGCTGCGCCCGGTTCCCCACCTCGCCTTCGAGCAGGCCGGCTCGCTCGGCGTGCGCCCCAACCAGCTCGTCATGACGATCCAGCCCAACGAGGGCGTCTCGCTCTCGCTCGGGGCGAAGATCCCCGGCACGCGGATGCGGATCCGTCCCGTGAACATGGAGTTCCTCTACGGGACGGCGTTCCTCTCGCAGTCCCCCGAGGCCTACGAGCGGCTGATCCTCGACGCGATGCGCGGCGACGCGACGCTCTTCACTCGCAACGACGAGGTCGAGGCACAGTGGCGGATCTGCGATCCGATCGTCTCGGCCTGGGCGCGCGGCGGGCGGCTCGCGACCTACGCTGCCGGAAGCCAGGGCCCGCAGGAGGCGGTCGACCTCCTGCTCGACGGCGCGCAGTGGCGCGCGATCTGAGGCCGGCGCCGTGCCGGCGGTCAACGACAACGTCTGGGCCGCGCAGGGCACGACGCCCGCGGCGATCGAGGCCGCGCTGCGCGATCTGCTGATCGAGCGCCACAACGAGAGCGACGGCTACGTGCCGGCGCGCGTCCTCAACCTCGTCTGCGTCGTCGAGCGCCAGTGGAGCGGCGAGATCGCAAACCGCCTGCGCCGCGTGGGCCGTTACCACCCCTCGCGCACGATCGTCTGCGCGGTCAGCGACGGGCGCAGCACGATCGACGCCGTGGCCTCGATCGCCGCCGACGCCACGCCGTCCGACGGGGAGCATGTCCTGACGCACGAGCTCGTGATCCTCGACGTCGGCGAGGGCCACCTCGAACGCCTCGCGTCGATCGTCGACCCGCTCGTGATCACCGACCTGACGACCGTCGTCTGGGCGCCGCACGGCCACTGGTCGGCCGTCGAAGCGCTTCGCGAACTCTCCCAGTGCGTGCTGCTCGACTCCGTCGAGGACCCCGACGTGGCGGGGGCGCTGCGGCGCGCGCAGCGGCTGCTCGCCGACCGCTACGTCGTCGATCTGGCGTGGCTTCGCTCGACGCCCTGGCGCGAGCGGATCGCGACGCTCTTCAACCCACCCTCGCGCCGCGGCCTGCTCGAGGAGATCACCTCGCTTCGGATCAGAAACGTCGCCGAGTCCGGCGCCTCGGCGCTGCTTCTCTGCGGCTGGCTGAGCTCGCGCCTCGGCTGGGGGCAGGGAAGCCTTCATCGCGACGGCCATGGCCGCGCGCTCGGCTCGCTCGGAGCGGTCTCGGTCGAGCTCGAGTCCGCGCAGCAGGACGTGCCCGGCCTCGGCGGCGTGACGCTCGGCTTCCGCGACTCGAGCGCGCTCTCGCTTGACCGAAGCGACGGCGGCCTGCTCGCGACCCAGCGCGACGCAGACGGCGCCGAGCACTCCTGGAAGCTGCTCGGCGCTTCGCGCGGCGAGGGCGGCATCCTCGGTGAGGGGATCCGCCAGACGCTCCTTCGCGACCCGACCTACGCGGAGTCGCTGGACGCCGCCGCCGGGATGCTCACTTGAGGCTGATCCGCTGCGCGAACGCAGACGGCGTCGCCGAGCAGGCGGCGGCGCTGATCGAGGAGCTGATCGTCGCGGCGCTCGGTGACCGCGACCGCGCGCACGTCGCCCTCGCCGGCGGCACGACCCCGGCGGGCGCCTACGCGCGCCTTCGGCCGGCCGGCTGGGCCGGCGTCGAGCTGTGGTTCGGCGACGAGCGCTGCGTCGCGCCAACCGACCCCCAATCAAACTTCCTGATGGTCAAGCAGACGCTGCTCGGCCACGCCGAGGCGGCGCTCGTGCACCGCATCGAGGGCGAGCGCGGCGCCGAGGCCGCGGCGTCCGCCTACTCCGAACTACTTGTCGCGCGCGCCGGCGGCCCGCTGCCGGTGCTCGACGTCGCACTGCTCGGAATCGGCGAGGACGGCCACACCGCCTCGCTGTTTCCGGGCGCGGCGGCGCTCGATGCCGGGGCGGTCGTCTGCGTCGCGGTCCACGACGCCCCCAAGCCGCCCCCCGACCGCGTCTCGCTCAGCCTCGAGGTGCTTCGACTCGCGCGCGCGGCGATCCTCTTGGCAAGCGGCGAGGGCAAGGCCGACGCCCTCGCGCGCGCGTTGTCCGACCCGACGCCCGCGGTGCCGTCGAGCCTGCTCGAGCGCGAGCGCCTGGTCGTGATCGCCGACGAGGCGGCGCTCGGCGGATGAGCGGCGAGCTCGTGATCGTCCGCCACTCGGACACCGAGTGGAGCGCCAACGGCCGCCACACGAGCTACACCGACCTGCCGCTGACCCGGGAGGGCGTGGAGCGCGCCGCGATGCTCGCGCCGCGTCTTGAGAACCGCGTCTTCGCCGCGGTCTGGAGCAGTCCGCGCCAGCGCGCGCTTCAGACCGCCGAGATCGCGGGCTTTGCGCCGCTCGTGCGCGATGACCTGCGCGAGTGGGATTACGGCGAGTACGAGGGACTGACCACCGAGCAGATCCGCGAGCAGCGCCCGGGCTGGGACATCTGGCGCGACGGTTGCCCGGGCGGCGAGGACGCTGCCGCGGTGGGCGCGCGCGCCGACGAGGTGCTCGACGCGCTGCCCGACGACGGCGACGTGCTGATCTTCTCCCACGGCCATTTCTCGCGCGTGCTGACCGCACACTGGCTCGGCCTCGGCGCGGCGGCCGGCGGGCTGTTCGTGCTCCCGCCGAGCGGCATTGGCGTGCTCGGCCACGAGCACGAGCGGCGCGTGCTTCGCTCGTTGGGCTGAGCACAGCCGCCGACTAGGATATGGCGACGCATGACCGTGCTCGCCGACAGCTGGCTGCAGGAGGCGCGCACGCAAACGCTCGCGCTCGTGGAAGGGCTCAGTGATGAGGAGCTCGAGGCGGTCCACTCGACGCTGATGAGCCCGCTCGTCTGGGACCTCGGGCACATCGCGGCGTTCGAGGATCTCTGGCTGTGCCGCCGCCGCGGCGGCCTCGAGCTGCTGCACCCGGAGCTGGCCGACGTCTACGACGCCTTCGAGACCCCGCGCGCGCAGCGCGGCGATCTCCCCCACCTGCGCCGCGCCGGCGCCGAGCGCTATCTGGAGGAAGTTCGCGCCCGCGTCGCCGAGCTCGAGCTCGAGGACTCTGACCCCTATGTCGAGCTCGTCGCGCGCCATGAGCGCCAGCACGCCGAGACGATGCTCCAGACGCTCGCCATCGCCGGCCTGCAGCCCGCGGCCGCGACGGTCGCCGGCGATGAGGCGCCGCCGCTTGCGGCGAGCGGGCTCGAGTTTGTCGACATTCCCGCGAGCCCCTCGTTCGCGCTCGGGGCCGATCCCGGCGACGGATTCGCCTACGACAACGAGAAGCCTCAACATCAACTCGAGGTAGAGGCTTTCGCGATCGGTCGCGTGGCGGTGACCAACGGCGACTGGCTCGCCTTCATCGAGGACGGCGGCTATGCACGCCGCAAATGGTGGAGCGAGGCCGGCTGGCAGTGGCGCGAAGCCGAGGCCGCGCAGCGGCCGCTCTACTGGACATCCGACGGGCAGGAGCGCACGCTGGCGGGCTTGCGCGAGCTCGATCCGGCGCGGCCGGTCGTCCACGTCAGCGCCCACGAGGCCGACGCCTTCGCCACCGCGCGCGGCGTGCGCCTCCCGACCGAGGTCGAGTGGGAGCTCGCCGCGACCTTCGATCACGGCTCGGGCGTCAAGCGCGCGCCGGCCGAGGGGAACCTGATCGGCGAAGGCCGCTTTGCGACGGCGCGCCCGTCGGCGGCGAGCGTCTCGCCGTGCGGAGCGCTCGGGATGATCGGCGACGTCTGGGAGTGGACGTCGTCGGTGTTCGGCGGCTATCCCGGCTTCCGCGCCGACCCCTACCCCGAGTACTCGGAGGTCTTCTTCGGCGAGGGCTACCGCGTGCTGCGCGGCGGGTCGTTTGCGACCAGCGCCCTCGTCGCCACGCCGACATTTCGCAACTGGGACTTCCCGGGTCGCCGCCAGATCTTCGCCGGCCTGCGCGTGGCGCGATGACCGACATGACAACGGCAGCGGCGGGGGTCACGCTCCACAACGCCCTCGACGGCGACGAGTCGCGGACGCTCGCCGACGACGCGCGCGAGGGGCTCGCGCGGCCGTTCAAGGAGCTGCCGCCCAAGCACCTCTACGACACGCGCGGCGCCGAGCTCTTCGAGCAGATCTGCGAGCTCCCCGAGTACTACCCGACGCGCCTTGAGCGCTCGATCCTCGAGCGCGTCGCGCCGGACGTGATCGCCGCGACCGCGGCCGGCGAGCTGGTCGAGCTCGGATCGGGCAGCGCCGCGAAGACGCGCCTGCTGCTCGACGCGATGGCCGCCGCCGGCACGCTTCGGCGCTTCGTCGCCATCGACGTCACCGAGCAGGCGGTGCGCGACAGCGCGGCGGCGCTGATCCAGGAGTATCCGGGGCTCGAGGTCCACGGCCTGATCGGCGACTTCGAGCGCCACCTCGACCACCTTCCCCCAGCCCGCGAGCCGCGGCTGCTGGCCTTCCTCGGCGGCACGATCGGCAACTTCCTGCCCGGCGCGCGACTGCGTTTCCTGACCCAGGTCGCGGCGCTGCTACGCCCCGCCGACCACCTGCTGATCGGCACCGACCTCGTCAAGGATCGCGCCGTCCTCGAGGCCGCCTACGACGACTCAGCGGGTGTCACCGCGGCATTCAACCTCAACATGCTGCACGTGCTCAACCGCGAGCTCGGCGCCGACTTCGACCCGGCCGCGTTCAGCCACGTCGCGCTCTTCGACGAAGACCAGGCGTGGATCGAGATGCGGCTGCGCTCGAGCAGGGCCCAGGATGTCGTGCTCCCGGCGATCGACATGAACGTGAGCTTCGCCGAGGGCGAGGAGCTGCGCACGGAGGTCAGCGCGAAGTTCACGCGCGAGCGCGTCGCAGCCGAGCTCGAGGCGGCCGGGCTCGAGCTGCTCGCCTGGTACACCGACCCGAGCGACTGGTTCGCGCTGTCGCTCGCGCGGCGCGTTTAGATCCGCTCGACCAGCATCGCCTGGCCCAGGCCGCCGGCGGCGCAGAGCGCGTCGATTCCGTAGCGCCCGCCCGTCTTTTCGAGGCCGTTCAGCAGCGTCGTCATGATCCGCGCTCCGGTCATGCCGAACGGGTGGCCGAGCGCGATCGCGCCGCCGAAGGGGTTGAGTTTGGCCTCGGCGATGCCGAGGCGGCGCATGCAGGGCACGACCTGCGCGGCGAACGCCTCGTTGATCTCGACGATGTCGATGTCGTCGATCTGAAGCGACGCCCGTTCGAGGAGCCGGCGGATCGCCGGGATCGGCCCGACGCCCATGTACTCCGGCTCGAGCCCCGCGACCGCCGAGGCGACGATCCGCGCGCGCGGCCGCAAGCCGAGCCGCTCGGCGCGCGGCGCGCTCATCACGAGGACCGCCGCCGCGCCGTCGTTGAGCGGGCAGGAGTTGCCCGCCGTCACCGTGCCGCCGGCGAGGAACGCCGGCTCGAGCGTCGCGAGGACCTCCATCGTCGTGCCCGGGCGCGGCCCGTCGTCGCGCGTGACCAGCACCTCCTCGACCTCGACGCCGTCCTGCGTGTGAGCCGGGGCGCGGACGGCGACGACCTCCGAGTCGTAGTGGCCCGAGAGCTGCGCGCTGACGGCGCGGTCCTGGGAGATGACCGCCCACTGGTCCTGGTCTTCGCGCGTGACCGAGAAGCGCTCGGCGACGTTCTCGGCGGTGCGGCCCATCGGCATGTAGACGTCGCAGATCGAACCCGGCGAGCCGTCGAGGCGCGGGTTGAGGTTGGCTCCGTCGGGAGCCGCGCCGGCCGCGGCGCGCGAGACCGACTCGACTCCCGCGGCGATGTACTGCTCGCCCTCGCCGGCGCGGATCGCGTGAAAGGCCATCCGCAGCGTCTGCAGCGACGACGCGCAGAAGCGGTTGACTGTGCAGCCCGGGACGGTCTCCTCGATCCCCGCCAGCAGGAGAGCGTTTCGGCCGACGTTGTAGCTCTGCTCGCCGCTCGAGGAGGCGGCGCCCATCATCACGTCGTCGGTCGCACCGAAGTCGACCCCCGGGTTGCGGTCGATCAGCGCGCGCAGCGGCACCGCAGCGAGCTCATCGGCGCGCACGCTACGCAGCGACCCCTTGAACGCACGCCCGATCGGGGTGCGCACGGCATCGACGATCACCGCCTCGACCATCGTCTCTCTCCTGACGCTCAACTGCCCCCAGCGCGAGCGGCGATCATAGGTCGCGCCGCGGCGGAACTCACAGCCCGAGCTCGCCGACTCCCATCTCGTCGAAACCGACGTGGTGGGCCATCTCGTGGCGGACGACGCGGACGACCTGCTCGCGCAGCTCATCGCCGTCTGAGCCGAAGTCGCGCCGCAGGGTGTCGCGGAAGATGACGATCTTGCCCGCGCCGGCGGCCGACTCGCCCTGGTAGAGGCCGTAAGCGTGCGCCCGCCGGCCCTCGTCGGAGATCACGACGGCGACGTGCTCGAGGGCGTTCTGGAGGAGGTCCGGGAGCTCGTCGAGGGCGTCGCGGACGAGCTCCTCGAAGTCCTCGTCGCGGAGCGGATCAAGCAGCATGAACTCGCTTTCCAGCGGGTCCGCGGCCAGCCCCTCGCGCGCGAGCCGCTCAGCGCGGCGGACGGTCAGCTCGAACTGCTCGTGGGTCTCCTCCCAGCGCGCCAGCCGCGCCGTGACCAGCGCGACGACGGCGGCGAGCGCCAGGACGCCGAGCGCGATCACCGAGATCAGCTCGAGCGTCGCAAGGAGCGGTGAGCCGTTGTTGGGCGTGGCGAGCAGCAGGACCGAGAGCGCCACCGCGAGAGCGGCGCCGAGGGCGCGAACGACGGCGTTCAGTGGCGAGATCGGGCCCTGCACCGTGAAAGCCTCAGCCTCGCGACCACGCCCCCAATCGTACCCCTGCGCGATTGGCGTATCCTCGGCGCCCGCGATGAGCGCGTTTGCGAGCCCCGACATCGAGATCGACCGTGCGCGCGCCGCCGAGCTGGTCGCCGCCGGCGCGGCGTTCATCGACGTGCGCGAGACCTACGAGCGCGACGCCGGCTTCATCGAGGGCTCCGAGCACATCGAGCTCGAGCGGCTGGCCTCGAAGGCGGAGGAGATCGACCGCGACCGCCCGGTCGTCTTCTACTGCCGCCTCGGCGCGCGCTCGGCGATGGCCGCGAGCGCGTTCCGCGCCGCCGGCTATGACGCCTACACGATGGGCGGCGGTATCACGGCGTGGGTCGCCGAGGATCGCCCGATCTCACCGCCGGACGGCTACGTCGCCGATCACTGATCGGAGCGGCGCGCGTGGCGCCCCTGCGCC
>DATGHN010000028.1:0-4406 GCA_035308005.1 Solirubrobacteraceae bacterium | reverse complement strand
GAGCGCCGCCGCCGCTCTCACGCGTCGGCCCCGGGCCAGGGCGGGTCCGGCTCGCCCGCGAACCAGTACTCGCCCGCCGCCAGCCGCTCGATCGTCGCGCGGTCCCATGTCGCCTCGCCCTGCAGGCGCGCGATCACCAGCCGCAGGTGCTCGACGACGTGCGGGGGCTTCGAGGGGTCGTTCTTGAAGTCCTCGATCGCGAAGCCGATGTGGCGCGAGGCCGCCGCGATCTGCTCGAGGCGATGCTCGAGCCCGGCCGTCACCTCCTCGCGTGTCAGCGCCCACGAGAAGCTCCAGGCGGCGTGCAGCTCATCGGGGGCGTGGGGGGCGATGTTCCAGAGCATCGAGCGCACCTCGCTGAGGAACTCGCCGTTGCCGTCGGGCGTCAATCGGTAGGTCGTGCGCGCGGGACGGCCGCCCTGTACCTCCGTGCCGACCGACTCCAGGTAGCCCTCGCGCGTCAGCGTGCGCATCGCGTTGTAGACGGAGCCCGGGTTGAGGTGCGCCCACTCCTCGGCGTGCCAGCTCAGCAGCTCCCGGCGCACCAGATAGCCGTGGACGGGCTGGAGGATCCGGACGGCTCCGAGCACGAGCAGGCGGTTCGTGGCCATTGCGGTGAAAATCTTACTTGACAAACTGGACTATTCAGTTTTGAATACCGCCCCAGGCTATGTTCAAGTTTGAGCAATGAGCGAATCTGCTGCCGTCATCGAAGCGCGCGATCTGCGCAAGAGCTTCCACGGACGACGCGGCGTCGTCGAGGCCGTCCGCGGCGTCTCGATCGATGTCGCCGCCGGTGAGATCTTCGGCTTCCTGGGTCCCAATGGCGCCGGCAAGACGACGACGCTGCGGATGCTGACCACGCTGATGCCGATCGACTCCGGCTCAGCTGCCGTCGCGGGCCGCGACGTGAAGCGCGACCCCGACAGCGTCCGCGCGCGAATCGGCTACGTCAGCCAGCTGGGCGGCTCCGACGACCTCGCGAGCGGACGCGAGAACCTCGTTCTGCAGGGCCGCCTCTACGGCGACGAGACGGCGTCCGTGCGCTCGCGCGCGGCGGAGCTGATCGACCAGCTAGACCTGACCGAGTTCGCCGACCGCCGCGTGAGCACCTACTCGGGCGGCCAGCGCCGCCGCCTGGACATCGCGCTCGGGATCGTCCACCGCCCCGAGGTGCTGTTCCTCGATGAGCCCTCAAGCGGCCTTGATCCGCAGAACCGCGCCAACCTCTGGGACCACGTCAGCGCGCTGCGCGAGCGCGGCACGACGGTCTTCCTGACCACCCACTACCTCGAGGAAGCCGACGCGCTCTGCGATCGCCTGATGATCATCGACCACGGCGAGATCGTCGCCGAGGGAACGCCGCAGGAGCTCAAGCGCCAGGTCGCGGGCGACACCGTGGTGCTGAACCTCCGCGAGGAGTCAGACGTCGCGCGAGCGCTCGAGGCGGTCGCGGCTCAGCCCTACGTTCGCGAGTCCTCGGCCGCCGGCGCCGATCTGCGCCTCTATGTCGAGGACGGCGGCGAGGCGCTGCCTCAGCTGCTGCGACTGCTCGACGGAGGCGGGATCGCGCTGCGCTCGATGAGCCTGTCCGAGCCCACGCTCGACGACGTCTTTCTGCGCCAGACCGGGCGCTCGCTGCGCGATACCGGCGAGGGCGAGGGGGAGGGCGGTGGTAAGCGATGGTGAAGATCGCGCGCGATGTCTGGCTTCTGTTCGAGCGCTACACGCTGCAGCTGGTGCGAAACCCGGTCTGGCTGTTCGTCGGCTTCTCGACGCCGATCCTCTATCTGGCGCTCTTCACGCCGCTGCTGAACAACCTCTCCCACGGGCGTAGCGGCCTGTTCCACGGCAACGTGCTCGACCTCTTCCTGCCGGGCATCCTCGCCCTGCTCGCATTCGCAAGCGGGGCCGGCCCCGGCTTCAACACGATCTTCGAGCTGCGCTCGGGCGTCATCGAGCGCTTCCGCGTCACGCCCGCCAGCCGCTTCGCGATCCTGACCGGACCGATCCTCTCGAGCATGGTGCTGATGTTCGTCTTCGACATCGTCCTGATCGCGGTCGGCGCGGCGTTTGGCTTCCACGTCCACGTCCTCGGCCTGCTCGTGCTCGCCGTGCTGATCGCGCTGTTGATGGTGACGATGGCCGCCTTCTCGATCGCGACGGCGCTGTTGACCAAGGAGATCAGCTCGTTTGCGGCGATCATCAACGGCATCAACCTGCCGA
The DNA here is from genome assembly GCA_035308005.1 of Solirubrobacteraceae bacterium. Classification (GTDB taxonomy): domain Bacteria; phylum Actinomycetota; class Thermoleophilia; order Solirubrobacterales; family Solirubrobacteraceae; genus Palsa-513. The sequence continues at coordinate 2,180 of DATGHN010000028.1, read as the reverse complement.
TCCTGCTCCTGGCGGGTGTGCTTTTGCCGATCTCGTTCGGACCGCTGTGGATGCGCGTGATCGCCCACTTCAACCCGCTCTACTACCTCGTCGAGGCGTCGCGGGTTCTGGCCGCTGGCCACTTCAGCGGCTCGGCGGTATGGCAGGCGTTTGCCGTGCTCGTCCCGATCGCCGTGCTTGTGCTGGCCTGGGCGACGCGCGTCTTCCGCCGCGCAGTCGCCTAGTTGTGCGCGAACGCCCTCGCCTGCGGGCGGTTGCCGGGCAGCGGCCCGTCGAGTGACTCGAGGCCCTGCGTGTGGGTGCGCAGGTCGCGAAGCATCATGTCGGCCATCTCGTGCGTCATTCCGGCGCGCACGACGACCCGCAGCACCGAGAGGTCCTCGCGGTTCTTGGGGAAGGTGTAGGCGGGGACGAGCCAGCCGCGCTGGCGCAGGCGGTCCGAGACGTCGAAAACGTTGTAGTTGGTGACCTCCGGCTTGAGCGCGAAGGCGAACACCGGCAGCTGGCTTCCGTCGCTGACCAGCGTGTAGGGGCCGAGCTCCGCGATGCCCGCGGCGAGGCGCTGCGCGATTTCCGAGGAACGCTGCTGGATCGCCCGGTAGCCGCTGCGACCGAGGCTCGTGAACATGTGGTACTGGGCAACGACCTCGCTCCCGGGCCGCGAGAAGTTCAGCGCGAAGGTCGGCATGTGGCCGCCCAGGTAGTTGACGTCAAAGATGAGATCGCGCGGCAGGGCGTCCTTGTCGCGCCAGATCGCCCAGCCGACGCCCGGGTAGACGAGGCCGTACTTGTGCCCCGAGGCGTTGATCGACTGCACCCGCGGAATCCGGAAGTCCCACTCGAGCTTGGGCTGGATAAACGGAGCGACGAAGCCGCCGGACGCCGCGTCGACGTGGATCGGGACGTCGATGCCGCGGTCCTTCTGGAGGCGGTCGAGCGCCTTTGCGATCTCCGCGACGGGCTCGTAGCTGCCGTCGAAGGTCGACCCGAGGATCGCCGCGACGCCGATCGTGTTCTCATCGCACAGCGCCGCGGCCTCCTTCGCGCCGAGCGTGTAGCGCTCGCCCTCCATCGGCACGAGGCGCGGTTCGACGTCCCAGTAGCGGCAGAACTTCTCCCAGCAGACCTGCACGTTGATGCCGGCGACGAGGTTCGGTCGGTCGGTCGGCTTCCCGGCCGCGCGCATCCGCTCGCGCCAGCGCCACTTCAGCGCCAATCCGCCGAGCATGACGGCCTCGCTGGAGCCGGTCGTCGAGCAGCCGGTCGCGTTCTCGGCCTCCGGCGCGTGCCAGAGGTCGGCGATCATCGCCACGCAGCGCGACTCGATCTCCGCCGTCTGCGGGTACTCGTCCTTGTCGATCATGTTCTTGGCGACCGACTCGCTCATCAGCCGCTCGGCGGCGCTCGGCATCCACGTCGTCACGAACGTCGCCAGGTTCAGCCGGGCGCTGCCGTCGAGCAAAAGCTCGCTCGAGATCAGCTCGTAGGACTCCTCGGCGCCGAGACCGTCGTCTGCGAGCTTGCTGATTGGCGGGTCGCCGAAGGCCATCACTCGATCGTGACGAGCGTACCGACCGGCGTGTATGGCCAGACCGTCGCCGCCGCCGGCAGGGGAAGCTCGACGCAGCCGAGGCTCTGCGGCGTGCCGTAGGAGGCGCGCGGGAAGGCGTGAAGCGCGTCGCCGCCGTTGAAGTAGCTGATCCAGCGAATCCCCGGGTCGTTGTAGTGGGATCCGTCGGGATTGGTGCCGGTCATCGTCCCGACCGGGATGTGCTCGAAGACCGGAAAGGTCCCCGGCGCCGTCGGGCGGCTCGGGATGCCGGTGTTTCCTACGGAGGTCAGGACGGTGTGTCCGCCGCTCCACAGGGTCAGGAGCTGAGGCACCTTGACGCGCACGAAGACGTAGCTGTAGGGGGTGTGGATGCGCCGGCCGTGGATGGCGTCGGTGAGCAGGGTGCGCCAGACGAGCGGGCCGGCGATGCCGTCGACGCCGAGCCCGTTGTCCTGCTCGAAGCGCATCACGGCGCCGCGGATGATCTGGTTCGAGCGGCCCTCGCGCCAGAGCCCGGTCAGCTGCTTCGGCGTGTTGGGGTAGCGCCACGCAAAGGATCCCTTCGGCGGGCTGACCGCGGCTTCCGCCTGCGCGATCAGAGTCTGCGGCACCGCCGCGCCCGCGGGGT
>DATGHN010000027.1:0-7554 GCA_035308005.1 Solirubrobacteraceae bacterium | reverse complement strand
CGGGCGACATCACGTTTGAGAACGCCCGCGTCGCGACCGTCGGCCCGTAGAGGAGCAGAACCGGCTGGCCGTCAATCGCGTACAGCCGCTGCCCGCGGCGCACGATGTGGCCAGTCGACGGAAGGCTCGTGAAGGTCGAATTCTGGCCGTAGAAGGTGGCCTCGGCGCTGGCGGCCGAGAGTGCGGAGTGCGCCTGCGTAAGTGCGTGCTCCGCCGCTGTGATCTGGCTCGCGTCGGCCGACACCTTCGCCGCATCTGCCGCGAACGACTGCTGCCCACCGGCGACGAGTTGCGCGTCGCTCGCGCAGCCGCCGGACGCACCGTTCGAACCAGAACCGCTGCCGCCCGACCCAGCCTGCGCGGAGCTGTTGCCGGCGCAGTCGATGCTCTCCTGCGTGCGATCGGCGGTGAGCGTCGCGCGAGCCACCGACAGAGCCGAGGAATCGCTTGACAGCGCCGACTCGGCGCCCGCGAGCGTTCCCTGCGCGGACGTCAGGGCTTCTTGCGCCTGTGTTACCGCGGCCGGCGCGTTTCCGCCCGCCAGGCGGATCGTCAGGTTGCCGGCGTAGCCGAGCGTGGCGCTGACCTGCGTCTGCTGCGAGATTGACTCGCGCACGACTGTCTGGGTCGAGGTGGCGTAGGCGTTGTCGGTGAGGCCGGTTGTTTTGGCGCCGCCCGAGAAGGGGTCGGCTACCACCAACGCGACGGCCACGGCGACCGCGAGCACGACAGCGCCAGCCAGGATCCGGCTTCGCCGCCGCGGGTCCGAAGAAGGCATCGCGTCGAGGGTGTCGACCGGTGCGGGGATTGAAGTCTCGGCGCTCACGGCGCGACCTTTCCGCCAACCCGCCCCGGCAGCAGCGAACCGCAGGCCTTCCCGGCCTTCTGGAAGGTCGGCGAATTGGGGTCCAGATCGCTCGTGGCGCCGCCCCTCGCGCGGATGCTGATCCTGATGCCGCCGCCCGAGCTGAACTGCGGATCGGGGAAGTCGGACAGGCCGTGGGAGCGCATGCAATTCGAGAACGCCAGCGCCTCAGCCTCCTGCTTCGCGATCTGGGCCGGGCTGCGGCTACCGAGTCCGCCGCCAACGCTCTTGGCGCACTTCTGCTGGGCCTTCTGAAACTGCGGTGAGGAGGGGTCGATCCCGTTGCCCTGGATCAGGCCCTGCCCGTTGGGGTCGGGGAAGTTCGCCACGCCGTTGGCGCGCATGCATTCGGCGAGCTTGAGCGCCTTCTGCGGGTTGCCGGCCTGAATCGCGAAGCCCGATCTGGGCGGGCCGCCGCCGGACCCGCTCGACGGCGCTGCACCGAGGGCGCTACCGCCGCCGGTCTGGGTAGTCGACGACGCCGCGGTGTGGCTGCTCGACGTGGTTGATGTGCGGACGTTCGCGACGCTGGGCGCCTTGCCATTGCCACCGCAGCCGGCAATCAAGATCCCCGTCACGACCATCGCGACCACTGCTGCGAGGCCCCGGGGGCGTGCGTGGCGGCGCAACCGATCGGTCGCGCTATCGATGGGATCCATCTGTGCCGGCTCCTTCGTTTCGACGTTGGTGGGCATCGGCGAAAACGAATACCGGGGGGGCGGTAACACCACGGTTACGAGCCCAGTTACCTGGCTGTAACCCCGGGTCGCTAATGCTTAGGGCGTGCGCGTACTGATCGTGGAGGACCACAGGGATCTGGCCGTGACCGTCGCCGAGGGCCTGCGTCGTGAGGGAATGGCGGTCGACGTTGCCTTCGACGGTCAGGAAGGCCTCCGCCACGGGGTCCAGGACAACTACGACGTCGTCGTGCTCGACCGCGATCTGCCCGGCTTGCACGGCGACGAGGTCTGCCGCGCACTCGTCGCTTCCGGGGCCAGCGCTCGAGTACTGATGCTGACCGCCGCCTACACGATCGAAAGTCGCGTCGGCGGCCTGAGCCTCGGCGCCGACGACTATCTGCCGAAGCCGTTCGCGTTCCCCGAGCTCGTCGCGCGAATCCGCGCGCTGGCGCGGCGCGGGCAGCCGTCACGCTCGCCGGTGCTCGCCTTCGGGGAGCTCCAGCTCGACACCGTCCACCGCGTCGCCACCCGCGGCGGACGCCGCCTCGAGCTGAGCCCCAAGGAGCTGACCGTGCTAGAGCTCCTGCTCGTCGCCGGCGGCCGGCCACTGACCGCCGAGCAGCTGCTCCAGCACGGCTGGGACGAATACACCGACGCGTTCAGCAGCGTCGTGAAGGTGACGATCAATCGCCTCCGGCGAAAGCTCGGCGACCCGGATGCGATCGAGACGGTCCCGCGCGCCGGCTACCGCCTCCGCGGATGAAACGGCTCCGCCTCGCGGCACCGCTGATCGGCCGCTGGAAGCTGGTTCCCCGGCGCACGATTCGCCTGCGCCTCACCGCCATCTATGCCGGTCTTTTTCTTGCCTGCGGGGCTGCGCTGCTCGCTATCAACTACGGGCTGGCCTCGGGCCGGCTCACGACCGACTACTTCACCAAGATCAGCGTGCAAGCAGGCAAGCAGGCGGCGATCTTCCTTGAGCGGCAGGGTGTCGGCAGCAACGTCACCGTCACATCTCCCGTTCCCGCGGGTGCGAGCGGTGCAACCGGCGCCGAGGCTAGGGGGCAGACCCGCGGGGCAGCGACTCTGCTCAAGGGTGGGGGGCCGACGCCCGGGATTCAGCTGCCGTCGAACGCCGTTGTGCAGCAAAGCGCCATCGCGGCATCCAACGGCGTGCTCGGAACCCTCCTCATCGAGTCAGCCATCGCGCTCGCGATCATGGCGCTTCTGGCTGCGGCGCTCGGCTGGGTAATAGCCGGCCGCGCGCTGCGCCCGTTGCGTGCGATCACCGCCACGGCGCGTGAGATCTCGGCGAGCAACCTGCATCGCCGCCTCGCGCTGAGCGGCCCAGACGATGAGCTGCGTCAGCTCGGACTGACCTTCGACGCGCTGCTCGAGCGCCTCGAGACGGCGTTCAGCGCTCAGCGCCAGTTCGCGGCGAACGTCTCACACGAGTTGCGAACCCCGCTGACCTACGAGCGAGCGCTGATCGAGGTCGCGCTCGCCGACCCCGGCGCCACCAACGAACGGCTCCGCGCCGTGCTCGACCAGCTGCGCGCGTCAGGCACTCAGCAAGAACGCCTCATCGAAGCGCTGCTTGTCCTGTCACGTAGCCAGCGCGGCCTAGATCAGCATGAGTCCGTCGACCTCGCCGCGGTCGCCGCAGCGGCACTCGCCGACATTAACGCGGGCGCGCTCACGGTGGAGCGCGCGCTCGAGCCCGCCGTCACCAATGGTGATCCACGCCTCATCGAACGCCTGGCCGCCAACCTCCTAAACAACGCCGTGCAGCACAACCAGCTCGGCGGGCGGATCGAGGTGACGACCGGCACGCTCGACGGTCACGCGGTCTTCCGCGTTACCAACAGCGGCCCCACGATTCCGGCCGATGACCTCGACCGCCTGTTCGAGCCGTTCCAGCGCATCGACGGAACGCGCGCCAGCACGGGGGATGGCCTCGGCCTCGGTCTATCGATCGTCAGGGCGATCGCGGATGCGCACGGCGCGACGATCGAGACCACACTGCCCGACGGCGGTGGTTTTTCAATCGCGGTCGCATTCCCCGTGCTCTGACGTAGAGCCGTCGTGCTAGATTGCTAGCATGCGAGCATGGCGCGAGACGATCCAGCTGATACGAAGCAGCAGTTCAACGTGTACCTACCGCTGAGCCTGATCAGGCGCACCAAGCACGTCGCCGTCGACGAAGCCATCTCGCTCTCGCGGCTCGTCGAGGACGCGCTGAGCGCACATCTCGACCGCTTGGAAAAGGGCTGGTTGCAGTGAGGGTGCGCCCGATCCACTTCGTGCCGGATCTGGCCGACGCTATGCGCTTTTACGAGGCGCTCGGGCTGCGATCGCAGGCGCGTTCGCGTTCCGGGCACTGGGTTGAGTTGACCGCGGCGGGCGGCGAACTGGGCCTCCACGACGCCGCGATCGCCGCCGACGGCGAGGGGCGCTCCGGAATCGCGCTCAACTTCGTCGCGGATGAGGCGCTCGAGACGATCGAGCAGCGGCTGCGCGACGCCGGGTTTCCACCCGAGGGCACGATCGTCGACCAGGAGTGGGGTCGGTCCCTCGTCGTCCGCGCCCCGGATGGGACGGTCGTCCAGATCGATGAGCAGGACCCCGAGCTGTACACCTGACACACGCACGGGGAGCAGATCAAACAAGGAGCAACACCGATGACCACCGTCAGCGTCCGCTACATCGTTGATGACGTAGATGCCGCAATCGCCTTTTACTGCGAGGCGCTCGGATTCGACGAAAAGATGCACCCCGCTCCGACGTTCGCAATGCTCGTTCGAGGCGATCTGCGGCTGGTGCTGAGCGCTCCGAGCGGCGCCGGCGGCGGCGGTCAGGCGATGCCCGACGGGAGGAGTCCAGAGCCCGGCGGCTGGAATCGCTTCATGCTCGAGACACCCGATCTCAGCGGCCTGGTCGAGACGCTGCGAGGTAGGGGAGTCCAGTTTCGCAATGACATCGTGACCGGCGTTGGCGGCAAGCAGATCCTGATCGAGGACCCCTCCGGCAACCCGATTGAGCTCTTCGAGCCGACGAGGCCCGAAGCGGCGCTCTCTCCGAGCACCTAGGCAATCGCTTCACAACCTACGGCCGGCGCGAGCTTCGGTCAGCGCAGCAATTCATGAGGTGCCGGACACTTACCCTGCATGGACGCCGATCTGTCCGGCAAGGCGCGCAGCGAAGCTGACCGCTTCGAGCGCCTCTACGAGGAGCATTTCAACGCCGTCGCGGGCTACCTGCTCGCGCGCGTCGATCGCGAGGCGGCCGCCGACGCGGTCGCCGCCACCTTCGAAGTCGCCTGGCGGCGCATCGCCGAGGTGCCGTCCCACGAGCTGCCGTGGCTGCTCGGCGTCGCGCGCCGGGTTCTCGCCAACGCGCGCCGCTCCCGCGCCCGCCAGGCCGCGCTGCTAGAGCGGATGATGGCCGCCACGCCCGCCGGGCAGTCCGGCGAGGACGGCGACGGCGCTCTCGCCGTGGCGCTAGCGAACGCGATTGGGCAACTGACCGCTCCTCAGCAGGAGGCGCTTTTGCTGACCGCCTGGGACGGCCTGAGCGAGCGCGAGGCCGCACGCGCACTCGGCTGCACGCGCGAGGCGTTCGCGGCTCGCCTTCACCGGGCCCGCTCGCGCGTACGGTCGGCGATCGAGGTTTCACGTCCCGGCGCGTGGGCGCCACAGAAGCCGTCCAACCAAATACAGATCGCGAAGACCACTGAGGAGGCGATATGAGCACGCCCATGGACCGCCTGTTCGAACGGCTTCGCCACGGCGACGCCACGTCGGTTGAGGAGATCTTCCCGGCGACACTGCGCTCGTCGATGCTCGCTGCGATTGTCGCCGGCGAGGCCGTCGGCTCGGCGGCGGGCCGGCCGCGGGGGATTCGCGCTCGCGCGTTCGACCGCTGGCGGCGCCCGGGCCGACGCGTCGCGCTGGCGTCGTGCGCCGCGTTCATGGCCTGCGCGCTGGCCGTTGCGCTGGTGATCGCTGAGCAGGCTGGACCTGCCGCCACCCCGAGCCCCCCAGCGATCCACGCCTCCGTGGTTTCGTTTCGCTACCCGACGCGGGGTCCCGATGCGGGCTACATCACCGCCACTGTCACCGATCCGTTCGCGGCGCAGAGCTCGCTTGACGCGGCATTTCGCGCCGCCGGGCTCGACATCACTGTGAGCCTCGTCCCCGCCTCGCCAAGCGCCGTCGGCACGCTCGTCGAGAGCAGTGGTCCCGGAAGCGGCCCCCAGATCGCCGCGTTGAGCGGCGGCACCTGCGTGACGGGCGGGGGCGGGCCTGGCAACTGCCCGGTCGGCGTGAAGATCCCGCGCGACTTCCGCGGTGCCGGGTCCGTCGTGCTCGGCCGCCCTGCAAATCCCGGCGAGGACTATGAATCCACCAATAGCGTCTTTTCGCCGGGTGAGAGCCTGCACTGCAGCGCGCTGATCGGCTCAACCGTCGCGACGGCGTCGAGCGCGCTTGCCTCGCGCGGGATTACCGCACGGTGGCAGACGACGCAGTCGGGCGGCGCGGCGGGGCCGGCGAGATCGCCCGGTGTCACGCCGACGGCGACAAACTCCACTTCGACCACCGCCTCGAACACCAGCAGCGCCAGCACAAGCGAGACGACTACGTCGAGCACATCGAGCGCGAGCGGACCGGCGGGCAGCGCGACAGCGCCCCCGAGCGACTACCACGTCCTCGATGGGGTCCCGATCCGCGCCGGCGTCGTGATGCTGGTGACCCAGGAGGCGCCGGTCTCCGCGAGCGTTCTCGCGCAGGACACGCGGATGTTCGACGCCGGCTGCTCCTCCTAGCTCGCGCTCCGCAGGCCGCGGGGCGGTCGAGGTGCGCTCGGACGCGCCCGTGACCGCCCCGACAGCCGCAGCCGGCGACGGGTCAGGCGTCGTCGGAGTGCGCGAATCGCCGCTCCAGCTCCGCGACGTCCGCCATTGCGATCAGGTCGTTGAATGCGTCGAAGGCAAGCGGCGGGACCGGTTGCGGCGCGGCGATGTTGCGCAGCGCCGCAAGCCGCTCGCCGATCGCGTGCGTTGCGGCGAGCAGCGCGACGAGAGAGCAGAACACGATCCGGTAGTTGAGATCGCGCAGGACACCGGGATCGATCAGCGGCGTCAGGCCTCCCTCAACCCAGTTGATCACCTTCGGCGTCTCCGGCAGGGCTTCTCCGAAAGCGACGATCTCCTCCTCGCTGCGGAGCGCGTCGATGAAAATCACGTCGGCGCCGGCGTCGCGGTAGCTCGCGACGCGCTCGATCGCGCGCTCGAGTCCCTCGCCCGCGCGCGCGTCCGAGCGCGCGATGAGCACCAGCTCGGAGGATCCGCGCGCCTCTGCCGCGGCGCGGATCTTCTCGACCATCGCTTCCTTTGCGATGACCTGCTTGCCGCTCATATGGCCGCAGCGCTTGGGGATCGCCTGGTCCTCGAGGTGGAGCGCTGCCACGCCCGCCGCGGCGTACTCGCGAACGGTGCGGATCACATTGATCGGATTTCCGTATCCGGTGTCGGCGTCGGCGATCACAGGGACCGTGACTGCCTGCACGAGGCGTCGCGCCTGGTCGGCCATCTCGGCGAACGACAACAGCCCGATGTCGGGGCGGCCGAGCAGCGACGCCGACGCCCCATAGCCGGTCATGTAGACGACATCGAAGCCGGACTGCTCGATCAGACGCGCGGACAGCGCGTCATACGCGCCGGGCGCCACGATCAAGGCGTCGCCCGCCAGAAGCGCGCGCAGTTGCGCCGGCCCCGCATTTGGCGCCAGAAGATCTCCCACGCCGATCAGCCGCTCACGCCGATCTCATCGATGACCAGCGCCTCGCCGCTCTGGCGCATGCTCGTCGCGACACCCGTGAAATCGCCCTTCTCTCCCACAATGACTCCTCGCGTTGACGCTGCCCCGGGACTCGTCCGTTCGGACGGCGGGCACCTTACGACGAAGGCGCCGGCGAAGCTCCGCGGCTGATCACTACGGCACCGTGACC
>DATGHN010000026.1:0-11539 GCA_035308005.1 Solirubrobacteraceae bacterium | reverse complement strand
TCGGCGAGCGCTTCCGGATGGTCGCCAACGCGATCGACGTCGTCGAGCCGCCGCACGCGCTGCCACGACTACCGGTGGCGCGAGCGGTCTGGAAGCCGCGGCCGTCGTTTGCCGCCGCGACCGAGGCCTGGCTGACCGCCGGGGGGCCCCACCACACCGTCTATTCGGCGGCGCTCGACATGGAGACGATCGAAGATTTCGCGCGCATCGCTGGGATCGAGTTGCTCGTCATCGACGAGCACACGCGGCTGCGCGACTTCGCAAACGAGCTGCGCTGGAACGAGACTTCCTACCGTCTCGGGGCGGGGCGCTGATGGCCGACGCGATCCAGCGTGCGCCTCGGGCTCGGCTTGCGTGGCGCGGCGGCGCCGGCGGAGGCCACGACAAGCTGCTCGGGCGCGCCTTTGCGCCCGTCACGCTCGGCGGCGAGGTGATGCATACGATTCCAACTTGTGGTATTACAGCGCAGTTGTTTGCTGCAACAGCCGACGTGTTCCTGCACAGTTCGGTTCGATCGGGACGACGCTAACGTCGAGGAGGAGGAGAGGATGGCATCGGACAAGCCGGTTGAGATCGGCAAGGAGCAGTGGGAGTTCTCGCGCCGGCGCTTCTTGCGCTGGGCAGGCGGAGCGACCGCGGGCGCGGCGGCGTTCGGAGGCCTAACCGCCGCACTGGGCGAGGAGGACGCGAGCGCGAAGACCCTGGCACGCCGCATGGATGCCTTCGCCAGCCATTCGAAGTACCACTTCGTGATGGTCAACCACGTGACGACGAACTCCTTCTTCACGGCGACGATCTACGGCATTCAGGACGCCTGCGCGATCACAGGCTGCTCCTACCAGTGGACCGGCTCGAACAACTCGATCGTCGGTCAGATGGTCTCGTCGGTCAACGCAGCGATCGCCGCCAAGGCGGCCGGCATCGGGTGCTGCCTGATCGACAACACCGCGTTCAACGCACCTGTCGACAACGCGTTGAGCAAGGGCATCCCCGTCATCGCCTACAACGCCGACGTCTCGGCTGGGGTCGCCAACCACCGGATGGCGTACGTTGGGCAGAACAACCTCACGGCGGGCGCCGCGGTTGGCGAGCAGATCGTCAAGCTGACGAAGAAGGGCGACCTCGTCGCCGGGATCATCGCCACGCCGGGCACGGGCAACATCCAGCCCCGGATCGACGGCGCGAAGCCGGTCCTGGCCAAGGCCGGACTCACCTTTATCGAGGTCGGGACGTCCGCGACCGAGGGCGCACCGGAGTACAACAAGATCGCCTCCTGGTACGCCGGCCACAAGGACGTCAAGTTCATGATGGCCGTGGACAGCGGCGACAGCAATGCCGTCGCGCAGTTCATCCAGAAGAACAAGCTCCAGGGCAAGGTCGGCGCCTCGGTGTGGGACGTCGGGCTGCCGGTCACGCAGGGCATCAACGCCGGCAACGTAACGCTGACGATCGACCAGCAGGCCTACCTGCAGGGCTTCGACACGATCATGCAGCTCTTCCTGTACAACGTGTCGGGCGGACTGATGAAGCCGACTAACACAGACACGGGACTCGGCATCGTCACCAAGTCGAACGTCAAGCCGTACCTCGTCCTCAACCGGTACGAGGGAACGGCATCGGCGGCGAAGACGCTGTCGCCGCCGGCCAGCATCGCCTCCTAGGCGTTCGCGAGCGTGCAGTCAGCCGCTCCGACGCCCACCGCTGCCCCGGCGACTCCGCCGGGGCAGCGGCATGAAGCGGGAGCAGTCGCGCGGCGCGTCCTGCGCCTCTTCCTCACGCAGCGCGAGCTGACGCCGATCCTGATCACGATCGGGCTGTTCGCATACTTCGCAATCAGGGCCGGGTCGTCGTTCACCGGCTCGCTCAGCCTCAGCTCGGCGGCCGGCTACGCCGGACCGATCGGCGCGATCGCCGTCGGCGAGGTGCTGCTGCTCGTGCTCGGCGAGATCGACCTTTCGGCGGGCCAGGTCTTCCTGTTCGCGCCGTGGGTGGAGTACTGGCTGCACAACGCGGGCGTTGGGGTTCTGCTCGCGATCCTCCTCGCGCTCGTAGTGTGCTGCGGCGTCGGCGCGATCAACGGGCTGATCACCGTCCGACTGAACGTGCCGTCGTTCGTCACCACACTCGCGACGAACTTCATTCTTTTTGGGGTCGTCCTGATCGAATCGAGCGAAGCCCAGGCGTCGCCGATTCCGCTCTCGGCGCCGGGGTCGAACGGGCAGGTGAGCTTCGCGGGCCAGTTCCTGGGGGCCTGGCAGTGGTCAGAGCTCCTCTGGCTGGTCGGGATCACGATCGTTGCGACCGTACTGCTGCGGCGCACGCGCTTCGGCGTCCGGATCATCGCCGCCGGCGGCAACCTCGTCGGCGCTGCCGAGGCCGGTGTGCCGGTTCGACGCGTGAAGGTTTGGGCCTTCGTGCTCTGTTCCTTCCTCTCCGGCTTGGTCGGCATCGTCGACGCGGTCAAATACGGAAGCCTCGACCCCGGCAACTTCGGGGTCGACTACATCCTCTATGCGATCGGCGCCTGCGTGATCGGCGGGACGGCGCTGACCGGCGGCCGCGGGACGATCGTCGGCGCCTTCATAGGCGCGATCCTGATCGGCATCCTCGAGGACGGGCTCACGGTGATCGGCATCAGCACGGACGATTTCTACGTGTATATCGGCGTCGTGATCATCATCGCGATGGCGCTGAACTCACAATTCGACCGCCTCGTCGCGCGCTCGAGGGGCGCATGAGCGAGCAGCCCGCCGAGCCGACGCCGCCTGCGGCCGTCTCCGCCGACCTCGCGCTTGAGGTGCGTGGCGTGACGAAGCGCTTCGGAGCGCTCGTCGTCCTGCGCGGTATCGACCTCGTCCTTCACCAGGGCGAGGTCCTCGGCCTCGTCGGCGACAACGGCGCCGGCAAGAGCACTCTGGTAAAGATCTTGAGCGGGTTCCACTCGCAGGACGGGGGCGAAGTGATCGTCGGCGGCGAGCCCGTTCGATTGCGCTCGGTGGAGGACGCGCGCACACACGGGATTGAGACCGTCTACCAGGATCTGGCGCTGATCCCGCAGCTTCCGGTCTACATGAACCTGTTCCTCGGACACGAGCTGACGACGATGGGGCCGCTTCACTTCCTGGACAAGAAGGGCATGCGGAAGCTCTCCCGTCAGTACCTCGACGAGATCAACGTTCACGTGCCGAGCGTCGACGCCGAGGCCGAACAGCTCTCCGGCGGACAGCGGCAGGCGATCGCGGTGGCACGAGCGATGCGGGCGGCGACGAAGATCCTTCTCCTGGACGAGCCGCTCGCGGCGATGGGCGCGCGCGAGTCGCGCCTGATCATCGACCTCGTCAAGGACCTCGCGTCAAGCGGCCGGGTGTCGATTGTCGTAATCGACCACAACTACGCGCACCTCTTCGAGCTCTGCGACCGCATCAACGTCATGCAGGGCGGCCGCATCATCATCGACCAGCCGGTCGCGGAGACCTCGATCGAGGATCTGACCGAGCTGATGGTCTCAAGCTACCGCCGAGAGCTCGAGAACGTGCAGAACGCCGGCGCCTGACGCCGCGACGCCGCGACGCCGACCCTAGTTTGGTTTCTCCGACTCCAGCTCGCGCCGCGCCCGCTCGTTAGCGTCGCGCTGTTGGGCTGAAACCTCGGGCGGCCCAAGCTTCAGCGAGCCGATCGCCTCGACGATCACCGCCGCCACCAGCGCGCGCATCAGCGGCTTGTCGTCGGCGGGGATCACGTACCAGGGCGCCCAGGTCGTCGAGGTCGCGGTGATCGCCTGTTCGAAGGCGCCCATGTATTCGTCCCAGTGGGCGCGTTCGGCGACATCGTCGGCGCTGAACTTCCAGACCTTGTCCGGGTCGTCGAGCCGTGCGAGCAGGCGCCGGCGCTGCTCCTCCCTGGACACGTGGAGGAAGAACTTGACGATCTTCGTGCCGCTGCGATCCAGGTGGCGCTCAAAGGCGTTGATCGACTCATAGCGCGTCTGCCAGAAATGCTCGCCGAACGGTCCGTCGCCCAGGTGCTGGCGCTCGAGCCATTCCGGATGCACGAGGACGGCGAGGACCTCTTCGTAATAAGAGCGGTTGAAGATCCCGATCCGGCCTCGTTCGGGGAGCGCCTTCGCGCTGCGCCACAGGAAGTCATGCGCGAGTTCTTCGGCTGAGGGCTGCTTGAAGGAGGTCACCTCGACGCCCTGCGGATTGACGCCCGACATGACATGGCGGATCGTTCCGTCCTTGCCCGCGGCGTCGAGCGCCTGGAAGATGACCAGCACGGCGTAGCGATCGCTCGACCACAGGCGGCCCTGGGCGGCGTCGAGCTCGGCGACGCTTTGGGCGAGCATCGCGCTCGCCTGGTCCTTGGCGGTCGAGAAATGCTTGCCGCCGTCCCAGGCGGGATCCCGGCGGTCGAGGTCCGCGTCCTCGCCCGGCGTGACCATCAGCTTTTCGAGGCCGCGTGAGGAGTCGCTCACAGCTACTCGCCGTCGCGGCGGCGCCGGCGGTACTCGCGAGCCTTCGCGCGGTTCCCGCAGACGGCCATGTTGCACCAGCTGCGCGAGCGGTTCTTCGAGTTGTCGTAGAAGGCCCAGCGGCAGCCGTGGTCTGCGCAGACACGCAAGCGCTGCCACGTCCCCTCGATCGAGGCGCGCTCGATGATCGCGAAGAGCTCGGCGAAGGCGGCGTCGAGTCCGGCGGCGGCCGGGCGCAGGCGCGGCAGCCCGTCGCGGTCGAACGCGATCCGCATCAGCGCGCCGTCCGGCACATCGTTGAGGACGCGTAGTGCAGCGCCATCGGGACCGCCGTCGCGATGCTCGAGCAAGTCGCGAAGCGCCTCGCGAACGGTGGTGGCCCGCTGGAGGTCGCCGTCCACGAGCTGGTCGCGGCTGCCGATCAGGCGCCGGCGGCGAAGCCAGCGCCGGAGCGCTTCCAGATCGCTGAGCTCGTCGATGTCGGGATCGAGCTCGGCGCTGTTGACGAATTGGCGGATCAGCTCGAGCTCGCCCGGCGCTGCGCTGACGTCGCCGGTGTCGACTGGTATCGGGGTCGTTGCCACAGACTGATTGTAGCGCCTCTTAGCAAACCGGCATCCTAACTTGACTGGTGACGCTAACTGTCGTAAGCTTGTGACCAGTTACTCGTCCGTAGTCAACAAGGAGCCGTCATGAACCCGCTTTTCAACCTGGCACTTGCAGAAGCAAGGCAGACCGAGCTCCGCGACGCGGCGCTCGCCGCCCGCCGCGCCCGGCGTGTTATCGGTCGCCGCCACCGTCCTCCGTCCGGCCCTTCGACGTTCTGGCAGGGTATGACCGTGCGGCTTGCCACGAGCGCGGACCGGGCGGCGCTGTCGCGCCTCGCGGACCTCGAGGAGGCCGCGCAGCCGAGTGAGCCAGTCCTGCTTGGCGAGCTGATGCAGCGACCCGTCGCTGCTCTGTCGCTCTGCGACGGGCGCGTCGTGGCAGATCCGTTCGTGCCAACCAGCGAGCTGGTCGAGCTGCTGCGTCTGCGGGCGCGCCAAATGGCACGGCAGTAGCGTTTCGCCGATCCGCCGCCGCCTTCTGCCGATCGCAATCCTCGCGCTGCTCGCGGTCGCAGGCTGCGCGGCGTCCAAGCCGGGGGCGCCGCTGGGCGTCAGCATTGTCGGACTACCGCGCTCGCAGACCTCGCACGTCGCGGTCATCGTCATGGAGAACAAGGCGGCGAGCTCGGTCATCGGTAGTGCGGACGCGCCGTACACCAACGCCCTCGCGCGCCGCTACGGCCTGGCCGAGGCGAGCTACGCGGTCACGCATCCCTCGCTTCCGAACTACATGGCGCTGACGAGCGGCTCGACCGAGGGAATCACCGGCGACTGCTGGCCCTGCACGGTGCCGGCGCGCAACCTGATCGACCAGCTCGCGGGCGCCGGAATCTCATGGCGCGCGTATCTGGAGAGTGTGCCGTCCGCCTGTTACCGCGGAGAGGGGTCGGCCGGGTACGCCGCCAAGCACAACCCGTTCATCCATTACCGCGACGTCGCCGGCTCGCCGATTCGCTGCAAGCTGCTCGTCGGCTTCGCGGCGCTGCGGTCAGACCTTCGCCGCGACACTCTCCCCTCATTCGCCTGGATCACCCCCAACCTCTGCGACGACACACACGACTGCGGCGTCTCGACCGGCGACCGTTTCCTCGCGCGCACCGTCCCGGCGCTGCTTCACGAACTCGGCCCGCATGGATTCCTCGTGATCACGTGGGATGAGGGTGTGGGTGCGGGCGGGTGCTGCGCGGGGGCGGCGGCGGGTGGCCGGATCGCGACGATCGTCGCCGGTCCCGACGTGCGCGCCGGAGCGCGCTCGCGCGAGCCGCTCGACCACTACGGAGTCCTCGCGACGATCGAGCAGGCCTTCGGCCTCGGACGGCTCGGCGCCGCCGCAGACTCCGCCAACGGGACCCTCGACCCGCTCTTCCGCAGCCCGCCACGACTGCGCGGCTAGAGGCGGCGCGCGGATGGCGATCACCCTCCACCTCGGCGACATCACCGCCGACGCGCGGGCCGAGGCGATCGTCAACGCGGCGAACTCGAGCCTCCTCGGCGGCGGAGTCGACGGAGCGATCCACCGCGCCGCGGGGCCTAGCCTGCTCGAGGAGTGCCGGCTGATCAGCGGATGCCCGACGGGCGAGGTGTGCGTGACCGGCGCCGGACACCTTGGCGCGCGGTGCATCATCCACGCCGTCGGACCGGTGTTCGGCGGCGGCGGTCGTGGCGAGAGCTGCTCGCGTCCTGCTATCGCGCCGCGATCGAGGCGGCCGCCGCGCACGGCTGTGCGACCGTCGCGCTGCCGGCGATCTCAACCGGCGCCTACGGCTACCCGCTCGATGAGGCGGCCACTGTCGCCGTTCGCGCCGTCGCTGCGGCGCTGCGCACGCAAGACACGGTTCGCGATGCGCGGTTCTGGCTCTTCGACGAGCGCGCCTACGACGCGTTCACCGTCGCCCTCGAAGCGCTCGGCACGACGTCAACCTAACCGGCGCAGGCGGCGACAGCCGCCGAGCACCCCTAAGGAGCCGGGATGAAGAAGTGGTGGCCCTGCCTGATGTTGTGCTTCTTGTGGGGGTGCTTGAAGCTGACGACGATGATGTTGTCCTTCAGCGCGAAGAAGTAGGTGCCGGCGCAGGTGTCCTCGGTCAGCCAGATCGTCCCGCTGACCGACGCCGATCCGTAGCGCCCCTTCGTCGTGTAGTTGCCGTGCGCGTTGCCCCACAGCTTGCGCACGACGGTCTTCGACTTCTTCGAGCTCGATTTCGCGGCGTGAGCCCCGCGCGTCGTGTTCTGGGTGCAGGCGTTGAAGTTGCCGCCGGCGAGGGTCGCCAGGAGCGTGCCCGAATGGGCCTGGTTGACCTGGAACTCGCCGCTGTAGAACTGCCCGGTCTCGTAGCCGCCGCCCTTGGGGAGCTGCACGGTCAGCGACACGGTGCCCTGGCTGGCGTCGATCACCGAGCCGTCCGGGACGTCGATTGGACCCGTCAGGGGGGTGAAGGTGTTACTGCCGGGGAGCTTGATCAGCACGCTGCCGGTCACGGGCGCAAGGTCGGCGGACTGCTGGAAGATCGGCGGCGGAGCGCTCGCCTGAAGGCCGGCGACGACCGCCGTCGGCCCGCTCAGCACGGTCGTGTGGCCGCCGTTGTTGGTCGCCTCGACAGACGCGCGCAGGGTGTGGCCGACGTCGCCGATCACCGGCGTGTAGGCGTTGGTGCCCTGGTTTTGGATCGCCGCGCAGTTGCTGCCCGACGCGTCGCACTGCCACCAGCCGTATCCGTAGCCGCTCGGCGTGTTGTCCCACGTCCCGTTCGAGACCGAGAGCGCCTGACCCTGCTCGGCGGTGCCCGAGATCTGCGGCAGCACGCTGATCGCGGGCGCGGCAATCAGGATGACGCCGCTTGGCGGGCTCGTCGCCGGTGTCTTGCCGGAGGAGTTGCCTGCGGTGACGATCACGCGCAGCGTGTCGCCGACGTCGCCCGAGGTCGGGACGTAGTTGCCACTCGTGCCGCCGAGCGGCTCGTTCGAGCAGCCGTTGCCGGAGGGGTCGCAACGCTCCCACTGGTAGGAGAAGTTGTCAGGCGAGCTGTTCCACGAGCCGTTCTGCGCAATGAGCGTCTGGCCCTGCTGCGGCGTGCCGGCGATCGACGGGAGACCGGAGTTGCTCGGCGGGTCCACCGAGACGGCCTCGCTCGGCGTGCTCGGCGTAGACGTGCTTCCGCCGGTGCCCTTGGCGGTCACGATCGCCACGAGCTCATGGCCGACATCGCCGGGCGTCGGCATGTAGGTCTGGCTCTGAGCGTTGGTCTGGATGTTCGTGCAGCCGTTGCCGGAGGCGTCGCATTGCTGCCACTGGTAGGTGAAGGAGCTCGGCAGCGGGGTCCACGTGCCGTTGGAGACGGTGAGCGTCTGGCCGGGCTGCGCGGTGCCGGTGATCTGCGGTGTGATTGAGTTGCTCGGCGGCGGCGGGAGCACCGCGGCTGTCTCGGCGCTGTTCGCCGGCGTGGCGCCGCCGCTGTTGTGGGCAGTGACCGTGACGATCAGGAAGGAGCCGACGTCGGCGGGCGTCGGCGTATAGGTCTGCGACACCGCGTTGGTGGCGATCGCGGTGCAACTCGAAGCCGACGCGCTGTGGCAGCTCGACCACTGGTAGGTGAATGAGGTTGGCGACTGCGTCCAGCTACCGTTGGTCGCGGTGAGCTGGACGCCGGACTGCGCGGTGCTCGCTCCCGTGATCGTCGGCGCCGAGTTGTTCGTCGGAGGTGGCGGAAGGACCGCGGCGCTCGGAGCGCTGGTCGCGGCGCCGGGGCCGCCAGCGTTGTGAGCGGTGACCTGCACCTCGAGCGTGTTGCCGACGTCAGCGGCGTCCGGCGTGTAGATCTGCGTCGCGGCGCCACTGCCGGTCGCGTCTGAGCACGTCCCGTTGCAGCTGAGCCATATGTAGGTGAAGCTCGTCGGGCTGTTCGACCATGTGCCCGGGTTCGCCGTCACCGCCACGTCCTGCTGCACCGGGGGCGATGCCGGAATCGAGGGCGGCGACTGATTCGTCGGCGGCGGCGGCACGACCGGCGCGCTGGGCACACTCGTCGCCGAGCTCGAGCCGCCCGTGTTATGAGCGGTCTCCATCACCTCAAGTGTGTTGCCGACATCAGCAGCATCCGGCGTATACGTCCCCGAGGACGACGTCGCGCCCGCACCCGTCGAATCCGTGCAGGCGTTAGGAGCCGTGCACGTCAGCCACTGATAGTCAAAGCTCGTCGGGCTGTTCGACCAGGTCCCCGACGTCGCGGTCACAGCGACGCCCTGCTGCGGCGTCCCCGGAATCGACGGCGATGTCTGATTGACCGGAGCCGGCGGCTCGACCGCCGCGCTGGCCACGCTCGTCGCCGAACCCTGGCCGCCGGCGTTATGGGCCGTCACCATCACCTCAAGCGTGTTGCCAACGTCGGCGCCATCCGGTGTGTAGCTCCCCGACGACGAAGTCGCACCCGAACCCGTCGAATCCGTGCATGCGTTGGGAGCCGTGCACGTCAGCCACTGATAGTCGAAGCTCGTGGGGCTGTTCGACCACGTGCCCGGGTTCGCCGTCACCGCGACGCCCTGCTGCACCGCGGGCGACGCCGGAATCGACGGCAACGACTGATTCACCGGCGCCGGCGGCTCGACCGCCGCGCTCGCCAAGCTCGTCGCCGAACTGTGGCCGCCGGCGTTATGGGCGGTCACCATCACTTCGAGCGTGTTGCCGACGTCGGCGCCGTCCGGTGTGTAGGTCCCGGACGACGACGTCGCGCCTGTACCCGTCGAATCGGTGCAGGTGTTGGGGGCCGTGCAGGTCAGCCACTGATAGTCGAAGCTCGTCGGGCTCCCGGACCAGGAACCGGGGGAAGCCGTCACCGCGACGCCCTGCTGCACCGGCGGCGACGGCGGAATCGACGGCAGCGACTGATTCACCGGGCCCGCCGGCAGGACCGCCGATGTGGGACCGGCGACGAGGGTCTCCTCCCCTCCGCCGTTTGAGGCTGTCACGTTGACCTCGAGCGTGTTGCCGACGTCAGCATCATCCGGGGTGTAGGTGCCCGTCGGCGACGTCGCGCCCGAACCGGTTGCGTTGGAGCACACGTTCGAGGGATTGCAGGTCAGCCACTGATAGCTGAAGGTCGGGTTGCCGCCCCAGGTGCCGTTGTTGACCGTCAGCGGGACGCCGTCCTGGGCGCTGCCTCCGCCGGTGATCGTCGGTGGCGCGGTATTGGTCGGGGCGCTGCTCGAGACCGTCGTCACCGCCTCCTCCAAGGAGAAGTAGGCGGTCGCCCCGGGCGCCAGCGCCGGGCTGAAGTTCACCTGGCCGGTGTCGGGATTGCTCGTGTAGCCGCTGAAGCTGACGCCCGGTCCCGCGTACCCCGTGCTGTCGTATGGGCAGCCCGAAGAGCCTGTCCACGCACCGTACGTCGCGCTGCAGATTCCGTCGTTGTCGAAGCCGAATATGGCGCTGGTCGCCGACAGCGTGAGGGTGGCGATGGTGGCCGAGGAGTTGTTGACGACGCCGACCAGCGTGTCGTCGGAGCCGTCGTAGGGCCCGTTGTTCGGATCGCTCGAGACGACCGGTGCGGATCCGTTGACGACGTTGATGAGGAGCCCGCAGCTCGTGTCGTGGCTGATTGCTGGGCACTCGGTGAACGGCGCTGTGGTCGGTGCGCCACCGGCTGCACCAGCCTCGCCGGCAACTCCTGCGCCGATCGCAAGACACGCCAGAAACCCCGCGAGGCACAACCACAGCCGTCGCGTCCGCCGCACCCGTCTCACCGTGCCCGCGGCGTCGCGCCGCGCTCGAACTCGTGCCGAGCGCGCGGTGTTACGACGCGCGAATGCGCCCCGAAGGCGCGGTCTCTCTCCCCTGCCCTCATCGCGGGCTAGCGTAGCAACTAAATGTGGTCAGAAACGCCCGTGGCGCTTACCCATTTGGGTGGTTTTTTACCCATAATTTCGGGCAGTTCGGGGTGATCGCTCGCCCCGCGTCGACGCACTCGTGAGCGCCAGCTCGGTCGCCACGCCGCTTCGAGCAGTCTTGACGGAGGCTCTACACGGCGAGCCCGTGGCGAACGGTGCTCTCGCTGACGACGACCGCCTGAGCGAACTGCTTGAGGTAGTCGGGCCCGCCCGCCTTCGTCCCCGATCCCGACAGGCCGTTGCCGCCGAACGGCTGGCGCCCGACCATCGCGCCCGTGATCGCGCGGTTGACGTAGAGGTTTCCGACCGGTGTGCGTCGCACGACGGCCTCGACCGTCTTTGGGTTGCGCGAGAACAGGCCGCCGGTCAGCGCCTGTGGCTGCGCGTCGACCAAGTCGCAAGCCGCCTCGACGCCGGTGACCGGCTCAACCGACAGCACCGGTCCAAAGATCTCCTCCCGCGCGATGGTCATTTGCGGAGTCACGTTATCGAAGATCGTAGGACCGACGAAGAACCCGCCGGTATCCGGCGCCGACTGGCGGCCATCGCATAACGGCGTCGCACCTTCCGCCACGCCTTT
>DATGHN010000025.1:0-2691 GCA_035308005.1 Solirubrobacteraceae bacterium | reverse complement strand
CGGGCGACCAGTTGTGCTCGCCGTCCTCGAAGCCCCCGTGGTCGAGGTCGATGTGCAGCTCGACGTCCGAGGCGTGCCAGCGCAGCACGGCCTGGGCGATGACCGACTCGACGCCGGTGTGATCTGACCAGCCGACCGGGCAGCCGAAACGCTCGCGCAGCGTCCCGATCGCCGCGAGGTTGGCCTGCTGCGGCGGTGTGGGGTAGCCGGAGACGCAGTGCAGCAGGGTCAGCTCGCCGCCGACGGCGTCGACGGCGCCCGCGATCTCGTCCTCACTCGCCATGCCGGTCGAAAGCACCAGCGGCTTCCCGGTCGCCACGCAGGCGCGCAGCAGGTCGTGCCAGAGGATTTCGTAGGAGGCGACCTTGAGAAAGTCGACGTAGCCGGCCAGCTCCTCGACCGCCCACAGTCCAAACGGCGTGACGCCGAGCTCGAGCCCGGCGGCGTCGCACTGGGAGCGGATGTCGGGGAGCATCTCGAGCGGCAGCTCCCAGGCGCGCCGCTGATCCAGCTGCGGGTTCGCCGCCAACGCCTCCGGCGCGAAGAGGTCGTCGACCCGGAAGAGCTGGAGCTTCACGGCGTCGCAGCCCGCCGCGGCGCTGGCGTCGATCAGCGCGTGCGCCCGCGTCGGGTCGCGGTTGTGGTTGCTGCCGATCTCGGCAATGAAACGGGTCACGGCTAGGCCGCTGCGAGCGCCTCACGCCGGCGGCGGGCCTCGCTCACCTGGGCCTCGAGCCCCTCGACCAGGGTCGTCGCCGGCGCGAACTCGAGATCCGCCTGCGCGAGCTCCGTCGATCCCCAGGTGTCGCGGACGTCGCCGATCTTGTTGTCTTCGAACTCGAGGTCGAGCTGACGACCGAGCGCCTCGCCGAGCGCGTCGAGAACGTCGAGCAGCGGGCGCGGGTTGCTCGACGCAATGTTGTAGATCGCGCCCGGGCGCCCCCGCTCCGCCGCCGCGACCGTGGCGCTGACGACGTCGCCAACATAGGTGAAGTCGCGCAGCTGGCGCCCATCGCCGTAGATCGGCAGGCGCCGCCCCGCGACCGCCGCGTCGATGAAGCGAGCGAGCCCCATGTCAGGTCGCTGGCGCGGGCCGTAGACGGTGAAGTAGCGCAGGCCGACGGCATCCAGCCCGTGGGCGCGTTGGTAAGCGCCGGCCATCACCTCCGTCATGACCTTGGTCGCGCCGTAGGGCGAGATCGGCGCGACCGGAGCCGCCTCTCGCGCGGGCAGTTCGGCGGCGTTGCCGTAGACGCTCGACGACGAGGCGTAGACGAGCTTCGAAACAGACCCGACACAGGCGTCGAGCAGCGCCTTGGTCCCAAGCACGTTCGAGTGCGCGTAGTCGTCGAAGTCGACCCAGCTGTCGCGGACCCCCGGTCGTGCCGCGAGATGGAAGACGATGTCGGCGCCGTCGACCAGCCCGCCGAGGCCTGGGGCGAGCAAGTCGCGCTCGTGAAAGGTGAAGTCCGGATGGGCGAGCGGACCAGCCAGGTTGAGCAGCTTCAGGGCGCGGTTGTAGTGCGCCGCGAGCGAATCGAGGCCCTGCACGCGGTGGCCCGCCGCCAGCAGCGCCTCGCACAAATGGGATCCGATGAACCCCGCGGCACCGGTCACGAGCACGGATCGTTTGGCCATCAACGAGCGCGGACCATACCGCTAGTGTGTTGGCCCGCGGCGCGCGGGCGCCGCCGAGGGCCCTACCAAGCGACAACCGCCGTCCTGCCTCCCATCCTCCAGATACTCGCCGACGGCGGGCCGCAGACCGGCTTCGGCCACCTCGGCCGCTGCCTCGCGATCGCCGAGGAGCTGGGCGACGGGGCGACATACTTCACCGTCGCCGACGAAGCCGCCGCCGAGTTCGTGCGCCGGCACGGCGGGCGCGTAGGCGGCGAGCCGGCGGCGGTCGTCCTGATCGACCGAAGGGCGCCGACCGACGCCGTCGAGGTCGCGGCCCTGCACGCCGACGGCTGCCGCGTCGTGCTGCTCGACGACGCGGGCAGCGGCCGCGACACCGCCGACCTGGTGATCGATCCGCCGACCGCGGTCGCCTGGCCGCCGACGCGCACGCCGCGACTCGGGGGCTTCGAACACGTGCTGCTGCGCCGCGCCGTGCGCGCGGCGGCCGCGACGGCGTCCCCTGATCAGGCCGTGCTGTTGACGCTGGGCGGAAGCGATCCGACCGGCGCCACACCCGCGCTCGCCGACGCGCTCACTGACGCCGGCATCGACGTGCGCGTGGCGATCGGTCCGGGCTACCGCGGAGAGCGGCCGCGTTCGGGAACGATCGTCGATACCCCTGAGCAGTTCATCGCCGCGCTCGCAGCGTCCCAGCTGCTCGTCTCGAGCTACGGCCACACTCTGCTTGAGGCCGCTCACCTCGGAATCCCGGCGATCGTCGTGGCTGCGCTGCCTGAGCACCGCGACGACGCCGCGGCCTTCTGCGCGAACGGGACCGCCGTGCTGTGCGAGATGTCCGCAGGGCCGCCGGAGCTCGTCGCGCTGGTGCGCGAGCTGCTGGCCGACGGCGACCGCCGCGCGGCGCTCGCCGCCCGTGGCCGCGAGCTCGTCGACGGGCGGGGTGCCGAGCGCGTCGCCGCCGCGACACGGGAGCTCGCCGCGCCGGCCGGCCACGCGGGCCCCGTCGTCGCCCGAAACGTTGGCTGGGACGCGATCGACTGCGCGGCCTGC
>DATGHN010000024.1:0-7126 GCA_035308005.1 Solirubrobacteraceae bacterium | reverse complement strand
TAGCGGCGGTGGCGCACCCACCCGCGATAGAGGCAGCTGGCGCTCATCGCAGGTCCTCGACGGCGCGCA
Organism: Solirubrobacteraceae bacterium; assembly: GCA_035308005.1. Taxonomy (GTDB): domain Bacteria; phylum Actinomycetota; class Thermoleophilia; order Solirubrobacterales; family Solirubrobacteraceae; genus Palsa-513. Next base: position 7,057 of record DATGHN010000024.1, on the reverse strand, counting down.
GCGCGGAGACGACCCCGTCCTCGTGAAAGCCCCAGCCCCAGTAAGCGCCGCAGTAGCGGGTCCGCCGCGCCGGCGAGATCTCGCGTACGCGGGCCTGCGCCGCGATCGCGGCGGCGGTGTAGATCGGATGGGCGTAGGAAAGCGTGCGGATGACCTTCCTCTCGTCGATCCGCTCAGCAAGGTTGAGCGTTACACAGAAATGTTCAGGCGCGCGGAGGCGCTGAAGGTGGTTGAGGTAGTAGGTCACCGTCGTCGCGGGCCGCGGCTTCGCGAAGAGGTGGTAGTTCCACGCCTGGCGTGCGGCGAGGCGGCGCGGCAGCAGCGCGGCGTCGGTGTGGAGCACCGCCTCGTTGGATTTATATGGAAAGGAGGAGAGGAGCTCGCGTTCGGCCGCCGAGGGGTCCTCGAGCAGCGCCAGCGCCTGATCGGCGTGGCAGGCGACCACCACCTCATCGAAGCGCTCGGAGCGGCCGCCGTCGAGGCGAAGCGTCACGCTGTCTGAGTCGCGGCGCAGGGAGCGGACCGGCGTGCGCAGGTGGATGCGCCCGGCGAGCGGGCGGCTGAGCGCCTGCACGTAGCGGTGCGAGCCGCCGCTGACCGTCAGCCAGCGCGGGCGGTCGCGGAAGCCGAGCATGCCGTGGTTTGCGAAGAACTCGGCGAGGAAGCGGACGGGGAAGGCCCACATCTGCGCCGGATCGGCCGACCACACGGCGGAGACCTGGGGGACGATCAGTCGCTCGGCGAACCAGCGCGAGTAGCCGCCGTCTGAGACGAACTCGGCGAGCGAGCGGTCGTCGGCGGCGTCCTGCTCGAGCAGCGCCGCGAGCGCGCGGTTGAAGCGCAGCAGGTCGGCGAGCATCCGCCAGAAGGCGGGGCGGGCGAGGTTCTCGCGCTGGGCGAAGACGCCGCGCGGCGTTCCCGCGTACTCGAAGTCCTCATCCTCGCCCTTGACCGAGAAGCCCATGTGGCTGCGCTGGGTCGCGACGCCGGCCGCCGCCAGGAGCTCGCGAAAGCGCGGGTAGTTGCGGTCGTTGAGGACGAGGAAGCCGGTGTCGAGGTGCCACGTGCCGCTGTCGCGCTCGACGGTGATCGTATTTGTGTGGCCGCCGAGGTAGTCGGCGGCCTCATACAGCGCGACGTCGTGGCGGTCGCTCAGCGCGTGCGCCGCGACGAGCCCCGAGACCCCGCCGCCGATCACGGCGACCCGCTTGGAGGGCACGTCTAGCAGGGGAGTCGGAGGCCGCGGCGAACCATCGCCCATGAAGCGTAGTTCCGCGGTCGCCAGGGCCGCGGATCACGACCATCCGCTGGAGGAAGTGGGAAACGGGCCGTCGAATGACAACGTCACTGATGAAGAGACAAGCCGGGGAGATCGCCGCCGCCGCCAACGGGAGCGCTGCCGAGCCGCAGACGCTCTCCAGCTACATACAGTCGCGGTTCGACGAGTGCTCGCGCTCGCAGAAGGACGTGGCCCAGTACATCATCGACCACCTCGATGAGGCCGCCTTCCAGACCGCCGAGGAGCTGGCGCGCCGCGCCAACACATCGAGCTCGACGGTCGTGCGCTTCTCGCAGGCGCTCGGATTCGTCGGCTTCCCGGAGCTGCAGCGCGCCGCGCGGGAGGAGTACAAGCGTGCGCACGCCCAGACCGCCGAGGCGAGCTCGCCGCTGTTCTCGATCGAGCGGACCGAGTTCGAGACCGCGATCGCGGCCGACTACGCGAACGTCGAGGAGAGCGCGCGCAAGGCCAGCCGGGCGACGATCGAGCGCGCCGTCGCGGCGATCGCCGCGGCCGAGCGGATCGTCATCGCCGGCACCGACCAGATGGCCTTCTTCGCCAGCTACCTCCGCCACCTGCTGATGCTGCTCGACCTCCGCGCCGAGCTCGTCGCGAGCCCGTCGCAGGAGGCGCTCAGCCGGCTTGGGCGGATCGACTCCGACACGCTCGTGATCGCGCTGTCGGCGGGCCGCCCGCACGCACTCGTCGTGCGCGCGATGAAGCTCGCGCGTCACCGCAAGGCGCTGACGATGGCGATCACCGACGCGACGATGTCAGAGGTCGCCAAGCTCGCCCAGATCAAGCTCTACTACTCGTCGAACAGCCCGGCCTACGTGCGCTCGCACACAGCGCTCTTGAGCATGCTCCAGGCGCTCGCCTACGGGGTCTACTCGCGCGACGAGGAGCAGTACGCCGACCGCATCAAGGCCTTCCGGCTGAAGTAGCGCGCCCGCGCAGATAGCCGAACGTCGTGTAGGCGAGCCCGGTGAGGATCGCCGCGCTGCGGCGCGGGCCGTCGCGCTCGCCGCGCAGGCCCGCGAGCAACCCGCGAGCAACGCCGGCCGGCAGCACGCGGCGCACGTAGGCGCGCTCCGAGGCGAGCCCGCTTCGCGACCCCGTTCCGGCGACCATCGCCGCCTTGGCGAGACCCTCGTTGAGGCAGCGGCGGCGAAAGAACGCCCAGCTCGTCCGCTGCGCGCCGACCGCGTGGCTGACGCGCGCGGCCGGGACGTACAGCCAGCGGCCGTCTGGGAAACGTTGCTGGCCGCGGATGCAGAAGTCGGTTTCCTCCGCCGCTCCCGCTCCCGAGGGCAGCCGCCCGAGGTCCTCGCGAAAGCCGCCGATCGCCTCGAGCACGTCCCGCCGCACCGACATGTTCGCGCCGATCATGTTGCGGACCGGCTCGGTGCCGGTCGGCAGGCCGCGGTAGCTGCAGCCGACGACCCAGGCGAACTCGTCGGGAAACCAGCGCGGGCGCTGGGAGCGCCAGTCGGGCTCGATCAGCCCGCCGGCGCCGAGGACGTTTTCGTCGTCGTAGTGCTCGAGCAGCCGCTCGAGCCAGTCGCGCGCCGCGCAGGCGTCGTCGTCGAGGAAGGCGATCACCGGCGCGCTCGTCGCCGCGGCGCCGCTGTTGCGCGCGCCCGCGAGCCCCGTGGCGCCGTCGTTGGCGACGACGATGACGTCGCGCAGCTCCGCGCGCGCCCGCTCCAGGAGCGACTCGTTGTGGTCGATCGCGACGACGATCTCGAGCGCCGGAGCGCTCTGATCGAGCGCCGAGGCGACCGCCGTCTCGAGGTCTCCCCAGCGCTCCTCGGTATAGGCGCAGATGACGACCGACGCTCGGATCCCCACTGTGGCGAGACCTATACTGCCTGCGCCGAGCGATGCGCCCCGACCACGACCATCAGCGGCTGCATCGCCGCAGCCTAACGTGAGCGCAAGCACGATCGTGACCGGCGGGGCCGGCTTCATCGGCTCCCACCTCGTCGACGCGCTGCTCGCAGCCGGACGCGAGGTGGTCGTGATCGACGACCTCTCGAGCGGCAAGCAGGAGCGCGTCGCCGACGCCGCGACGCTCGAGGTCGTGGACATCTCGGACGCCGCCGCCGTCGATCGCGTCTTCGACGCGGTGGGGCCGCAGGCGGTCTTTCACCTCGGCGCGCAGTCGAGCGTGACGGCGTCGGTCGCCGACCCCGCCCGCGACTGCGAGGTCAACGTCGCGGGAACGCTCAACGTCCTCGAGGCCGCCCGCCGCCACGGCGCCCCGGTCGTCTTCACCAGCACCGGCGGCGCGCTGTACGGAAATGACGCGCCAATCCCGACCGACGAGGACCGCATCCCGGCGCCGCTCGCTCCCTACGGCGCGTCGAAGTGGGCGGGGGAGTCGTTCATCTCGACCTGGTCGCGCGCCCACGGCGTACCGCACGCGGTCTGCCGCCTCGGCAACGTCTACGGACCGCGCCAGAGCCCCCACGGGGAGGCCGGCGTCGTCGCGATCTTCAGCCTCAAGCTGTGGCGCGGCGAGGCGCCGGTCCTCTACGGCCACGGCAGCCCGACGCGCGACTACGTGCACGTCGAGGACGTCGTGCGCGCGCTGCTGGCGGCGAGCGGCAGCGCCGGCGTCTTCAACATCGCGACCGGCGTCGAGACCGACGTCGCGGCGCTGTACGAGGAGCTCCAGCGCGCGGCCGGTGTGACGATCGAGCCGCAGCTCGCGCCGCTGCGCGCCGGCGAGCTCGAGCGCAGCTGCCTTGACTCCTCGCGGGCGCGCGAGGAGTTCGGCTGGAGCGCGACGGTCGAGCTGCGCGAGGGACTGCACGCGACGTACCACGCGCTGGTCGCCGAGTTCGCGGCGGCCGCTTAGCTCGTGGGCCCAGTCGGAGCGTTTCATACCCCTCAGCGGGGCACAGGCCCGAACTGACGACTCCTGGATGCCGCCTGGCGGCGTCCCCGGTCGCGCCAAGGCAAAAGGGCCTTGGCCGCTCCCTGCGTCCTTGCCAGCCGACCCCAGGATGTCGCCACAAGCTGCATTTCAGGCGAAACATTCCGACTGGGCCCACTAGAATCACTGTTGATGCAAGACGAAGCGACGTTCACCGTCAAGGCCGGCCTTGCCGAGATGCTCAAGGGCGGCGTGATCATGGACGTCGTCACGCCTGAACAGGCGAGGATCGCCGAGGACGCCGGAGCCTGCGCGGTGATGGCGCTCGAGCGCGTCCCGGCCGACATCCGCCGCGACGGCGGGGTCGCGCGGATGTCCGACCCGTCGATGATCCGCGGCATTCAGGAGGCGGTGACGATCCCGGTCATGGCGAAGGCGCGGATCGGCCACTTCGCCGAGGCCCAGGTGCTCGAGGCGCTCGAGGTCGACTACATCGACGAGTCCGAGGTCCTGACGCCGGCCGATGAGGCCAACCACATCGACAAGTGGCGCTTCAAGGTCCCGTTCGTATGCGGCGCGACCAACCTCGGCGAGGCGCTGCGGCGGATCGGCGAGGGCGCGGCGATGATCCGCTCCAAGGGCGAGGCGGGGACCGGCGACATCGTCGAAGCGGTGCGCCATCTGCGCACGATCACCGGCGAGATCCGCAGGCTTGGCACGCTGGCCGAGGAGGAGCTCGCGACGGCGGCCAAGGAGCTGGCCGCGCCGCTTGATCTTGTCCGCTCGGTCGCCGCCAACGGGCGGCTGCCGGTGGTGATGTTCTGCGCCGGCGGCATCGCGACGCCGGCCGACGCGTCGCTTGTCATGCAGCTAGGCGCCGAGGGCGTGTTCGTCGGCTCGGGGATCTTCAAGTCCGAGGATCCGGCGGCGCGAGCCGCGGCGATCGTCGAGGCGACGACGCACTACGCGGACCCCCAGCGGGTCGCGACGGCCTCCGAGGGGCTCGGCAGCGCGATGACGAGCCTCGAGGCCCGCAAGCTGCCCGACGAGCAGCTTCTCGCTCAGCGCGGCTGGTAGCGGCCCGTGCCTGCGCGGGTCGGGGTGCTCGCCCTCCAGGGCGACTTCGAAGCGCACGGCAAGGTGCTGCGTGCGCTCGGCGCCGACGTCTGCGAGCTGCGCGCGCTCGCTGACTTCGATTCACTCGACGCGCTCGTGATCCCCGGCGGAGAGTCGACGACGATGACGCTCGGCATCGAGCGCGAGGGGATCGCCGGGGCGCTTCGCGAGCTCTGCGCCGCCGTCCCGGTGCTCGGAACCTGCGCCGGGATGATCATGCTCGATGTCGAGCACCTGGCGGTGCTCGACATGCGCTGTGTGCGAAACGCCTTCGGGCGCCAGGTGCGGAGCTTCGAGGGCGACGTGTCCCTCGACGGCTTCGCCGATCCCTTCCACGCGATCTTCATCCGCGCGCCGTGGGTGGCCGAGCACGGGCCCGGCGTCGAGGTGCTCGCCGAGGTCGGCGGACATCCCGTGGCGGTCGCCAGCGGCACCGTGACGGCCGTCGCCTTCCACCCCGAGCTGCACGGCGACGATCGCCTCCACCGCCGCCTGCTTGAGCAGGTCGCGTGCGCATAGCGGTCGCCGCCGACGAGCGCGTCGCGCTGACCGATCTGCTGCTCGAGGAGCTCGGGCGGCGCGGCCACGAGGCGCTTTGCCACGGCGCGCTGGCCGAGGGCGAGCGCGACGACTGGGTCTGGGCTTCGGCCGCGGCCGCCCGCGACGTCGCCGCGGGGCGCGCGGAGCAGGCGATCGTCTGCTGCTGGACGGGCACCGGCGCCTCGATCGCCGCCAACAAGGTCGCCGGCGTGCGCGCGGCGCTGTGCGCCGATTCTGCGACCGCGTCGGGCGCGCGGCGCTGGAACGATGCCAACGTCCTGGCGCTCAGCCTGCGCGCCGTGGGGGCTGGCGTGCTGGCGGAGATCCTCGACGCCTGGTTTGCGACGGAGGCGAGCACGGAGCGAGACGACACGGCGAACGTCGCGCACCTGGGCGAGCTCGAGTCAGGCGCGGATCAGCTCTAGGACCTCGTCGCGGCGGCGCTCCATGTCGGCGTGCGAGACGAGCGACTCGAGGCACAGCCGCAGCAGCGGCTCGGTGTTCGACGGGCGAACGTTGAAGTGCCAGTCGTCGTAGTCGATCGAGATGCCGTCGAGTGTGTCTTGGTGGGCGTCCGAGTAGCGCGCGGCGATCTCGGCGATCTTCGCCTGCTGGTCTGAGACCTCACTGTTGATCTCGCCGCTGATGAAGTAGCGCGAGCGAAACGGCTCGAGCAGCTCGGAGACGGGGCGGCCGGCGCGCGCGCACAGTTCGAGCATCAAGAGCGCCGGGATCGTCCCGGAGTCGGCGCAGTGGAAGTCGTGGAAGTAGTAGTGGCCCGAGACCTCGCCGCCGAACAGCGAGCCCTCCTCGCGCATCCGCTGCTTGAAGAAGGCGTGCCCGACGCGGTTCCGGTGGGCGCTCCCGCCGGCCGCCTCGACGGTGTCGGCGACGGCGCGACTCGCGCGGACGTCGTAGAGGATCGCGGCGCCGGGATGTGTCTTGAGCAGCGAGCCCGCGAGCAGCGCGGTCATGAAGTCGCCGTCGATGAACTCGCCGGTTTCGTCGATGAAAAAGCAGCGGTCGGCGTCGCCGTCGAAGGCGATCCCGAGGTCGGCGCCGCTTGAGCGCACGGTGGCGATCACCGCGTCGCGGTTCTCGGGCAGGAGCGGATTGGGCTCGTGGTCGGGGAACTCGCCGTCGGGGCGCCAGTAGGTCGTGACGAGCTCGATGTCGAGCTCTTCGAGGATCGGCCCGATCGTCGGGCCGGCCATCCCGTTCCCGCCGTCGACGACGACCTT
>DATGHN010000023.1:0-2550 GCA_035308005.1 Solirubrobacteraceae bacterium | reverse complement strand
CGTGTTCTCCTATCCCGGCGTCGGTTACCAGCTCTTCCAGGCCGTCACCAACGACGACTTCCCGGTCATGCAGGGCATCTTCCTCGCGATCTCGGCCACCGTGCTCGTGTGCTGCCTGCTCGCCGACGTCGTTTATGTCCTCGCCGATCCGCGCGTCCGAACCAGGGCCGCCTACTGATGGCGATCGCGGCTTCAACTCCGGTCCAGACGGCGCCGACGGCGCGGCGCGGGGAGTTCCTGCGCTCGATGCCGTTGAAGGCAAAGGTCGGTGGGGGGATCCTCGCCGTGTTCGTGCTGATCGCGATCATCGGGCCGGCGATAGCCCCGTATGACCCCAGCGCGATCAACGCGACGCAGAGCGTCGCGCTGCCGCCGAACGTGCATCATCTGCTCGGCACCGCCGTCGATGGCGGCGACATCCTCTCGCAACTGCTCGTCTCGATCCGTGGGACGGTCGTGCTCGGAGTGCTCACGGCGACGTTCGCCGCCCTTCTGTCGGTTGCCTTCGGCGTCACGGCGGGGTTCCTCGGCGGTGTCGCCGACGAGGGGTTGTCGCTCGTCATGAACGTCTTCCTGATCCTCCCGGCCCTCCCGCTGCTGATCATCGTGCTCGGCTTCCTGCCGCACACCGGTCAGCTGCCGACCGCCTTCGTGCTCTCCATCCTCGGCTGGGCGTGGGGCGCTCGCGTGATCCGAGCTCAGACGCTCACGCTGCGCGGTCGCGACTTCGTCGCGGCGGCACGCGAGACGGGCGAACCCACGTGGCGACTGGTGGTCTTCGAGGTGCTGCCGAACGAGATCAGCCTGATCGCCGCCAATTTCGTCGGCACGTTCCTGTACGCGATCCTCACCTCGGTCGCGCTCGCCTTCATCGGAGTCGCCAACCTGAGCAACTGGTCGCTGGGCGTGATGCTCTACTGGGCGCAGAACTCGGCGGCGATCAACATCGGCGCCTGGTGGTGGTATCTGCCGCCCGGGCTGGCGGTCGCGATTCTCGGGATGAGCCTCGTGCTGCTCAACTTCGGCCTCGACGAGCTCGGCAACCCACGTCTGCGGCGCTCGACCAAGCTGCGGCGGCGAGCTCGGGGAACGAAGGCCTGGCGCCCGACCGACGCGACGCCTGTGAAGCGGCTGGAGGTCGCGCCGTGAGCGGCACGTCACAGACCAACGTCACCGTGACGGACGGCGCAACGGCCGAGCCGCTCTTGGAGGTCCGGGACCTTTCGATCGTCTACGACGACGATGTGATCGCCGTCGACCACGTCAGCCTCGAGCTCGGGCGCGGCGAGACCGTTGGCCTCGCGGGCGAGAGCGGATGTGGCAAGTCGACGCTGGCGCTCGGCCTCTGCCGCCTGCTGCGCCCTCCCGCGGTCATCACCAGCGGCAGCGTCGTCTACCGCGGCAGCCGTCTTGCGGCGGGCGGTGTCGATCTGATGGAGCAGAGCTCGCGCGAGCTGCGCAAGCTGCGATGGCGCGAGATCTCGATCGTCTTCCAGAGCGCCATGAACGCGCTGAACCCGGTCCTGCGCGTGCGCGATCAGCTGGGCGACGCCATCGACGCGCACCTCAAGCTCGGGCGCCAGGAGAAGCAGGAGCGGCTCGGCGAGCTGCTCGACCTCGTCGGGATCCCGCGCGAGCGCCTGCGCAGCTACCCACACGAGCTGTCGGGCGGCATGCGCCAGCGGGTCGTGATCGCGATGGCGCTCGCGGCAGAGCCCGAGGTCGTGATCATGGACGAGCCGACGACGGCGCTCGACGTGGTCGTGCAGAAGGAGATCCTCGCGCAGGTCGTCGAGCTGCAGCAGCGGCTGAACTTCGCCGTCCTGTTCATCACGCACGACCTCTCGCTGCTGATCGAGATCGCCGACCGCATCGCCGTCATGTACGCCGGCAGGATCGTCGAGATCGGCAGTGCCGAGGAGATCCACAACCAGCCGTCGCATCCGTACACACAGGGGTTGTTGGGCTCGTTCCCGAGCGTTCACGGCGCACGCAGGGAGCTTGCCGGCATCCCCGGCTCGCCGCCGGATCTGCGGGCGTTGCCGCCGGGCTGCCCATTCGTCCCGCGCTGCGCTCACGCCCGCGAGCAGTGCCGCGATATCGACATGAGCCTCGGACGCGTCAGCGACGTCGACGCCAGCCACTTCACCGCGTGTCCGTTCGTCAGGCCGGCGGCGGACGCCGGCCCCTCTCCCTCGGCGCGGACGGCGGACGCTGGGACGGCACGATGATCACGGCTCGAGCAACCCCTGCAGAGGTCCTGCCCGCGGCAGCTGAGCGCGGGCCGCTAGTGCTCGAGGCGCACGCGCTCACGAAGGACTACCGCCTCTCGCATGGGCCGCGTGGCGCGGTTCTATCGGCCGCCCGCGGGGTCTCCTTCGGGCTCTATCGCAGCGCGGTCGTGGCGCTCGTCGGCGAAAGCGGCTCGGGCAAGTCGACCGTGGCGCGGATGCTCGCCGGTCAGGAACGACCCACCCACGGCGAGATCCTGCTCGACGGTGCCGCCGTGCAGCCCTGGAAGCACGGGGTATTCCGGGCCTTCAAGAGCGA
>DATGHN010000022.1:0-2226 GCA_035308005.1 Solirubrobacteraceae bacterium | reverse complement strand
CGGTCCGCTCGAACCACTCGAACGTGACGTCGTCCGGCGCGACCATCCCCGCGCGGCCGCCGCCCTCGATCGTCATGTTGCAGATCGTCATCCGGCCCTCCATCGAGAGCGAGGAGATCGCCGGCCCGCTGTATTCGACGACGTGGCCAACGGCCCCGGCGACGCCGATCTGGCCGATCGTCGCGAGGATCATGTCCTTCGCGGTCACGCCGAAGCCGCGCTCGCCGACGTAGTTGATGCGCATCGAGCGCGGCTTTGTCTGGACCATGCACTGCGTCGCGAGGACGTGCTCGACTTCGCTGGTGCCGATCCCGAAGGCCAGCGCACCGAAAGCGCCGTGCGTGGCCGTGTGCGAATCGCCGCAGACGATCGTCTCCCCCGGCTGGGTGACCCCGAGCTCGGGTCCGATCACATGCACGATTCCCTGCCGCGCCGAACCCATCGAGTAGAGCGGGATCCCAAACTCCGCGCAGTTGCGCTCGAGCGTCTGGACCTGCACCCGCGAGAGCTCATCGCGGATCGCCTCCGCGCGAGTCGTGCCGTCGGTCGGCACGTTGTGGTCGGCGGTCGCGAGCGTGCGATCGGGCCGGCGCACCGTCCGTCCGGCCAGGCGCAGCCCGTCGAAGGCCTGCGGGCTGGTGACCTCGTGGACAAGGTGAAGATCGATGTAGAGCAGCCCCGGCGCGACTTCGTGGGCCTCCCAGATCTTGTCGAGCATCGTCTTGGACATCGGCTGGAAACCTCCTAGCTGCGGCGAAGGCCGGCCGAGACCACGGCAAGCAGCCGCGCCTCGCCGGGTCCGGGGTTCTCGAAGTGGTGGGGAAGGTCGGCGTCGAAGGTCACGCAATCGCCGGTCTCGAGCGCGTAGGCGAGGCCGTCGCAGAGCAGCACGACGCCGCCGCCCTCGACGAGCGCCGTCTCGCGCGAGCCCGGCTCGTGCATCGGCGGGTCACCCGCGCCGCCGGTCACGGCGCCGGCGGCGAGCGTGTGCAGCGAGAGCTCCGCGCGCTGACCGGGAATCGGCGCTGTCAGAACCTCGACGCGATGACCGCGCCGGGGGTTTCCGCCGCTGCGCCGCTCGGCGGCGCGAACGATCGTCACCGAATCGCTCTCGTCGAGGCGCAGCAGCTGCGACAGGCGAAGCTCGAGCCCGGCGGCGATGCGTGCGGCGACAGCCAGCGTCGGGCTGGTCTCGCCGCGCTCGACTTGGGAGAGCATCGCCGAGCTCACGCCGCAGCGGATCGCGAGCTCGCGAAGCGAAAGCCCCATCGCCTCGCGCAGCGCGCGAACGCGCGGACCGATCGCGGTCGCGTCGTACTGATCGCCGTCAGCCGAGAGCGCCATACAAGTGTATGTTATCACGGACAGCCCGCTCAGGGCGCGGGCGCGAGGTCCGGCGCCGGGAGCGGCTCGGGCGTCTGCGCCCCGCGCGCCAACGTCGTCAGCGCACGCAGGTAAGCCCGCGCCGCCGCCTCGACAACATCCGTCGCCACACCCTGCCCCGAGGCCGAACGGTCATCGAGGACCAGCACCACCGAGACCTCGCCGAGTGCGTCCTGACCTTCGGTGACGGCGTCGATGCGAAACTCGCGCAATGCCGCCGGCACGCCGCTTGCGGCGTTGATCGCGCCGAACACCGAGTCGACCGAGCCATCGCCCGAGAATTCGCCGCTGACGACGTCGCCCTGCGGCGTGCGCAGCGTGACCACCGCGCGCGGCTCGCGCGAGGTGCCCGCCTCGAGCTCGTAGCCCTCAAGCGTGTACCCGGCGATCTCCTCGCGCAGCTCGTCGGTCACAAGCGCCTCGAGGTCCATCGCGGTCACGGTCTTCTTGCGGTCTGCGATCTCCTTGAAGCGCTTGAACGCCGTGTTGAGCGCCTGCCCCTGGACCTCGATGCCGAGGTTCTCGAGCGCCTGGCGCAGAGCGTGGCGGCCGGAGTGCTTTCCCAGAACAAGCGTGTTGGCGGCCAATCCAACGCTCGTTGCGTCCATGATCTCGTAGGTCGAGCGCTCCTTGAGCACGCCGTCCTGATGGATGCCTGACTCGTGCGCGAACGCGTTTCGCCCGACGATCGCCTTGTTGGGCTGGACGGCGTAGCCGGTCAGGCGCGAGACGAGCCGGCTCGTGCGAGCGATCTCGCGGGTGTTGATTCCGGTCTCCAAGCCGATGTCGGCGGCGCGCGTATGAAGCAGCATCACGATCTCCTCAAGCGAGGCGTTCCCTGCT